>NZ_JBYSWB010000029.1:66676-85619 GCF_058986725.1 Pseudomonas sp. GW821-FHT01A09 | reverse complement strand
CTTCGCCAGCAAGCTGTGCTCCCACAGGTGTACGGCTCAGGCCCGGTTTGCACTGTGGGAGCAAGGCTTGCCCGCGAGGGGGCCCTCATGTCGACCGAGATCATCATGGTTGCCGCCACGTCAAATCCGGGTGTAAGGGAAGTCAATGACCTGCCAAGGCAACCCCAGCCCTCAGTGAGCCCCCGGCAACGCCCCGAACAGGCCATTCTGATAGTCGGCAATGGCCCGAGTAATCTCGGCACGGGTGTTCATCACGAACGGACCATGGGCAACCATCGGCTCGTCGATCGGTGTGGCATGCCCGAACAGCAGTGTGGCCAC
This sequence comes from Pseudomonas sp. GW821-FHT01A09, assembly GCF_058986725.1. Taxonomy (NCBI): domain Bacteria; kingdom Pseudomonadati; phylum Pseudomonadota; class Gammaproteobacteria; order Pseudomonadales; family Pseudomonadaceae; genus Pseudomonas; species Pseudomonas sp. GW821-FHT01A09. The sequence goes on along the minus strand of NZ_JBYSWB010000029.1, from coordinate 85,298 downwards.
TGATTGCGCCTGCACGGTCACGGTGTCGGGACCGGCGTTCAGCTCGATCAGATGGTGCAGACGCGCGACCTCGCCTTCCACCTGCATTTCACCCTTGACGGTATAGAAGAACACTGCCTGCCCCGGCGGCGTCGGCAGCTTGACCTCGGCGCCCGGCTGCAGGTGCACGGTCATCATGGTCACCTGGGTCAGGGACTCGATCGGCCCGCGCTGACCTTCGAACTCGCCGGAAATCAGATTGACCACTGCGCGCCCACCGTCCACTTCAATGGCCGGGATCTGCTCGCGCTGCAGACCGGTATAGGCCGGGGGCACCATTTTCAGACTCCCCGGCAGATTGACCCACAACTGCAGGATTTCCAGCGGGCCGCCGCTGCGCTTGAACGCTTCGGGGGAAAGCTCGGCGTGAATCAGCCCGGCTCCGGCCGTCATCCATTGCACGCCACCGGCCAAGATGATGCTTTCGTGACCGCCACTGTCGAGGTGCGAGAGCTCGCCGTCGAGAATAAAGGTCACGGTTTCGAAGCCCCGGTGCGGATGAGGGCCGAACGGCAGGCCATTGTTGTTCGGGCCGTACACCTGCGGGCCGTGATGATTGAGAAACAGGAACGGATCGAGCTGATCGATCCCCGGGCCCGGCACCGGGCGGATGGTGCTCAGGTCGGCGATATCATCGCGGTAGGCGGGATGTTGCTTGAAGATACGCAGGGTCGACATGGGGGCCTCGGCGACGAGAGAGTCTGCCCCCCTCGCGACGGAGGGGCAATATGGATAGCACCCTACCCATAGCCACCGAGGATTGAAAGTGAAACGCGTCGATCACGCCTGCCCGCTGCGCTCGCGCCAGGCCCGCAGCCAGCCCAGGCCGGCACTGGTGTCGCCCTTGGGGCGGTATTCGCAGCCGATCCAGCCTTTATAGCCAAGCTGGTCGATCAACTCGAACAGCCGTGGATAATTCAGCTCACCCAGATCCGGCTCATGCCGATCCGGCACACCGGCGATCTGGATATGGCCAATACCGGCCATGTCGCGGCGCAGCTTGACGCTCAGGTCGCCTTCCATGATCTGGCAGTGGTAGCAGTCGAACTGCACCTTGAGATTGTCGGCGCCGATCTGCGCGCAAATCGCCTGCGCCTGGTCCTGGTAATTGAGGAAAAACCCCGGCATGTCCCGGGTGTTGATCGGCTCCAGTACCACAGTGACTCCGGCTGTGGCCGCCTGCTCAGCGGCATGGCGAAGGTTCTCGACATACACCGCCTGATGGCGGGCACGCTGCGATTCATCCGCCAGCAGCCCCGCCATCACATGGATACGGTCGTTGCCCAGCACCGCCGCATACTCCAGCGCGCGCTCGAAGCCGTCGCGGAACTCCTGTTCGCGCCCCGGCAATGAGGCGACGCCCCTCTCGCCCTTGGCCCAGTCTCCGGGCGGCGCGTTGAACAGCGCCTGCTCCAGGCCGTTGTCGAGCAACAGCTGCTTGAGCGTCTGCGCGCTGTAGTCGTAGGGGAAGAGAAACTCGACCGCCTTGAAACCGTCCGCCGCCGCAGCCGCAAAGCGCTCGAGGAAGTCGTGTTCGGTGTACAGCATGCTGAGATTGGCAGCGAAACGAGGCATGGTATCTCCGTGATTGCAGAATCAGACAAAAGGCCAGAGCAGCAAGGTCACCAGAAAACCCAGGGTGCCAAGGAGGGTCACCAGCAGGGTCCAGGTGCGCAGGCCGTCGCCGACGTTGAGACCGGCCAGTTTAGTGAACATCCAGTAACCGGCATCGTTGATATGGGACATCGCCAGGCCGCCACCGCCCATGGCCAGGCACAGCAGCGCCATGTGGTTGGCACTCAGGTCAAGCGTCGCGATCAGCGGACTGAGAATACCGGCAGTGGTCACCAGCGCCACCGTGGTCGAGCCCTGCACGGCGCGCAACAGCAAGGTCAACAGGAAACCCAGCGCCAGCACCGGCAGGCCAGTGGAACGCAGCGCTTCGGACACTACCGCACCGATACCGGTGTCGACCAGCACCTTGCCGAATACACCGCCGGCACCGGCGATCAGGATCACCATGGCCACGCCGGGCAACGCCGAACCGATGACGTCGGACACCTGGCTGCGGCTCCAGCCACGGCGCGAACCGAGCAACCAGGCGCACAGCAGGGTATCGAGCAACAGCGCCACCAATGGCGCGCCCAGTACCGTCAGCACATCACGCAGACCGGAACCGGCCGGCAGCAGGGTGGTTGCCAGGGTACCGAGCAGGATGAGAATGATCGGCAGCAGGATCAACGCAATGATCAAACCGAAACCTGGCGCCGGTGCCGGTGGCAGTTTGCTTTTCAGGCTGCTGGCGCTTTCTTCCAGGCCCAGGGTCTTGGCGTGAGCGGCTTCGCTGGTACGCGAGTAGTCATCGTTGGCCCAGGCCAGCAGGTCTTCATTGGTGATGTGCGGACCGTAGACTTCGCTGCGGATATCGTCCGTCATCGGGTAAGTCTTGCGGGTCATGCGCCCGGCGATGAAGTAGCCGACCACGCACAGGAAGGCGACAATCGGGATGCCCAGCATCAGCACCCGGCCCAGATCCGCGCCCAGTTGCCCGGCAGCGGCGACCGCGCCTGGGTGCGGCGGCAGAAAGGCGTGAACGCTGAGCAAGGCCGCGCACATCGGCAGGGCGAAGATCAGCAGCGGTTTACGGGCAGCGCGCGCCACACCGTAGGCCAACGGCATGAGGATGATCACCCCCACTTCGAAGAACACCGGGATACCGACCATGAAGCCTGCAACCGTCAGGGCCAGTGGCGTGCGCTTGTTGCCGAAGCGCGCGATCAGCGTCTTCGCCAGCGCCTCGGCCCCCCCGGACAGCTCGATAATCCGACCGATCATGGCGCCCAGGGCGATGATGATGGCGATGTGACCAAGGGTCTTGCCCATGCCGCCTTCGATGGTCGCGACCAATTCGGACGGTTTCACCCCAGCCACCAGCGCCACCAGGATGCTGACCAGCATCAAGGCCACGAACGGCTGGAACTTGTACTTGAGCACCAGGAACAACAGCAACGCGATGCCGACACCGGCGATGGTCATCAACAGGATCGGGCTCATGGGCGGGCTCCTGCACGGCAGGAACGTGATACGGATGTGCGGAGGTAAGTCATGCTCTATGTCCTGTTGTTATTGTCTGGCTGGTCGTTACTGGTAGCGAGGGGGCTCGCCCCCGAAAATCCTGTTGACGCATCGATCTGTCTGACACACCGCCGATCGGGGGCAAGCCCCCTCGCTACAGGGTCGACCGTTACCACTTGGCGCCGAAGGTATCGCGCAATTCATCCAGCGCCGCGCCATCCAGCGGCGCCGGGCGGGGTTGGGTCATGAGCCACAGGCGCGCGGTTTCTTCCAGCTCTTCCAGGGCGTAGGCAGCCTTGGCCACCGAGCTCTCCCAGACCACCGGCCCCAGGCGTTCGAGCATCACGCCGCGCACGCTGTTGGCCAGCTCGGCGACGCGCTCGGCCACCTTCGGCGAGCCCGGGCGGGCATAGGGCACCAGCGGAATGTGGCCGACCTTCATCACCTGATACGGGGTGATCGGCGGCAGAATGTCGTCGACGTGCCAGACGCCGGCCAGGGTCAAGGCCACTAGATGCGTGGAGTGGGTATGCACCACGCCGCCCACGCCGGGATTGCGGTCGTACACCTGGCGATGCAGGGCCAGGGTCTTGGAGGGTTTGTCCCCCGAGACCCACTCCCCTGCCAGGTTGACCTTGGCGATGGCCGCAGGCTCCAGGCGCCCGAGGCAGGCGTCGGTGGGCGTGATCAGCCAGCCGTCGTCCAGCCGCGCACTGATGTTGCCGGCGCTGCCGACGGTGTAGCCGCGCCCGTAGAGCAGGCGGCCGACGGCGCAGATTTCTTCACGTACGGCGTTTTCGTCGATCATTTCAGTGCCCCCCCAAGCTGCTTGAGAGCCTTGGCGAAAAAGTCGCGGCCACCGAAGTTGCCGGATTTGAGCGCCAGCGCCAGGGGCTCGGCGGTGCTGCTGATGGTCGCGGGCACACCCGGATCGATCTGCGCGCCGATCTGCAACAGCTGCACGCCCAAGGCCTGAACCACCGCCCCGGAGGTTTCACCACCGGCGACCACGAAACGTCGCACGCCGGCTGCGCGCAGGCCGCTGGCAATCTCGCCCAGCGCTTGCTCGACGATGGCCCCAGCACGCTCGACGCCCAATTGCTGCTGCACGGCCTTGACCTCATCCGGCGCGCTGGTGGCGTAGATCAGCACGGTCTGGGCCGCGTCCCGGGCGAATGCCAAGGCTTGCTTCACCACCGGTTGACCCCCAGCCAGTGCCAGCGGATCGATGCGATACGCCGGACGCCCGGCTTCCAGCCAAGCCGCGACCTGGCCGTTGGTGGCGACCGAGGCACTGCCAGCCAGCACCACTTCACCGCCGGCCACCTGCGGCAGTTCGCTGACATCGAAGTCGCGCAGCTTGCCAGCGCGGCGGAAGTTTTCCGGCAGGCCCAGGGCCAGGCCCGAACCACCGGTGAGCAACGGCAAGCCCGCACAGGCACTGCCCAGGGTGTAGAGATCGGCATCGGACAGCGCGTCCGCCACCGCCATGCCGACGCCGTCGGCGCGCAGTTCGGCGATACGCTGCTGCACCGCCTCGACACCGGCGGACACCACGTCATAGCGCAACAGCCCGACCTTGCGGGTGGTCTGCGATTGCAGCACGCGCACCAGGTTGGGGTCGTTCATGGGCGTCAACGGGTGATGCTGCATGCCCGACTCGCTGAGCAGTTGATCCTGCACGAACAGGTGGCCACGAAAGATCGTCCGGCCGTTTTCCGGAAACGCCGGGCACGCCAGGGTGAAGTCGCTGCCGAGCTTGTCGAGCAACGCTTCGCTGACCTGGCCGATATTGCCTGCGGCGGTGGAGTCAAAGGTCGAGCAATACTTGAAGAAGATCTGCTCGCAACCGCGCGCCTGCAGCCATTGCAGCGCCGCCAGCGATTCGGCGACCGCATCGGCGACCGGCGTGGTGCGCGACTTCAGAGCGATGACGATGGCATCGGCATCCAGCCCGGCGGCGACTTCGGCGCTGGGGATGCCGATGCTCTGCACCGTGCGCATGCCGCCGCGTACCAGCATGTTGGCCAGATCGGTGGCGCCGGTGAAGTCATCGGCGATGCAACCCAGCAGGGGTTTAGCGTTGCTCATGCCAGGCTCCTCAGGCGTCTTTCTTGCCGGTGGGCAGAGTGATGCCCGGGAAGATCTTGATCACCGCAGAATCATCCTCACGACCGAAACCCGCGCTGGACGCTTGCATGAACATCTGATGGGCAGTGGCCGACAGCGGCAGCGGGAATTTGCTGGTGCGGGCGGTATCGAGCACCAGGCCCAGGTCCTTGACGAAGATATCCACCGCCGACAGCGGCGTGTAATCGGCATTGAGGATATGCGGCACGCGGTTCTCGAACATCCACGAGTTGCCGGCGCTGTGGGTGATGACTTCGTACAGGGCGTCGGCGTCGACCCCTTCGCGCAGGCCCAGGGCCATGGCCTCGGCACTGGCGGCGATGTGCACGCCGGCCAGCAGCTGATTGATGATCTTGACCTTCGAGCCCAGGCCGTGGACATCACCCAAGCGGTAGACCTTGCCGGCCATGCCGCTGAGGATGGCGTCGGCCTTGGCGTAGGAATCGGCCGGACCGCTGGTCATCATGGTCATCTCGCCGGCGGCAGCCTTGGCGGCGCCACCGGAGATAGGCGCGTCGAGGTATAACAGATTCTGTTCACCCAGGCGTTTGCCCAGTTCGACCGCGAAGGTCGGCGCGACGGTGGCGCAGCCAATGACCAGGCTGCCCGGGCGCAAGGCGGCAACGGCGCCGTTGTCGCCGAAGAGTACGGTTTCGGTCTGCTCGGCGTTGACCACCACGGTGATGATCACGTCGCACTCAGCGGCCATGGCAGCCGGCGTGGCGCAGGCCACACCGCCCTCGGCGGCGAATTGTTCGGTCACGGCGCTGCGCACGTCACAGGCATGCACATTGAAGCCCGAGCGCAGCAGCGAGCGAGCGATGCCGAGCCCCATTGCGCCTAGACCGATCACACCAACGTTTTTGTTGTTCATGAAAATGCTCCTCGAAGGGTGTACGGATACTGAACCAATGAACCGATCTTGTGAAGATATTTTTTCAAGTTAACAAATATTAACACTCGTTACCGTGGACGAAAAAAAAGCCCCGCGGGGCTCGGTGACGTCAGTAGGGCGATATTCGCGTATCAGTGGTCCGCCAGCATCAGCTCCACGCCCTGCTTGCGAATCCCGTCCGCCGCCGCCTCGGCGAGCGCCGCATCGGTGATGATCACGTCGAATTGCGCCAGCGCCGCGATCTTGTACATGCCGAAGGTGCCGTACTTGGAACTGGTGGCCACCAGCACCGTTTGCGACGCCGCCTGCATGGCCACTTGCTTGACCTCGACCTTGAGCGGTGATGGCGTGGTGGTGCCCCGCTGCAGATCCCAGGAGCTGGTGGACATGAACGCCACGTCGGTAGCGATCTGCCGCAAGGTGCTGGCCGCCAGGCCGCCGACACAGGAACGGTTGGGATGGTCGAGCAATCCGCCGGTATGAATCACATCGACGTGCAGCACATCGGAAAGCGCCTCGACAATGCCGAAATCGTTGGTCACCACGGTCATCCCGGTCAGCGCGGTGATATAGGGCACGATCTGCAGCGTGGTGGTGCCGGCATCCAGGTACACGGTCATGTCCGCATGCAGCAGCGATGACGCCAGCTTGGCCATGGCTTCTTTCTGCACCTGCTCGACCACCGCCTTGGACTGGTGGCTCGGTTCACTGTGCACCTGGCTGGCGATACGCACGCCGCCGGTGACCGAATAGGCCCGACCTTCCTGTTCGAGCAGGGCGATATCGCGGCGCACCGTCATGTGCGAGCAATCGAACATTTCCATGATCTGGTGCACGCTGAGCACCTGCTGTTTGCGCAACTGACGCAAGAGCTGCTCGCGGCGCTGGGCAGGAATCATCGGCGCGCTGGCGCTGGGAGCGGAGGGGCTTGCCTGGTCCTCTGGGGCTGACATGGGGGGTCCTGACTGGCGGGCGAATGTGCGCATACTAGCTGTGCAGGGGCCGTAAATGCACGCGGGCCGTTGAGCCTCACCAGCCGCACCCCCTATCCGTCGCCGTCGCAATCCGGCTGAACTTTCAAAATTGCCGCGCCCTCCCATCTGTAACGCGTCGTGCATTTGCATGGCTACGCGATCTGGTTCCTTCACTGATCCGCCTACGGAGTCAACACCATGAGCAATCGATTGAGCGGCAAGAAAATCCTCATCATCACCTCCAATACCGGTATCGAACGCGACGAACTGGCCAAGCCGCTGGAGGCGCTGCGTGCGTTGGGAGCCGCAGTGACCCACGGCTCCAGCGACGGCGGCAGCACCCAGACTTTCGTACACGACACCGAGAAAGATCGCATCTTCGAATCCCAGGCGGCACTTGCCGGGCTGCATGCCACGGAGTTCGATGCGCTGGTGATTCCGGGCGGCACGGTAAACGCCGATACCCTGCGCCTGGACGAGAATGCCCAGCGCCTGGTCAATGAATTCGCCGACGCCGGCAAGACCATAGCCGCGATTTGCCACGGTCCGTGGTTGCTGGTCAACGCCGGGGTGATTGCTGGCAAGACGCTGACGTCCTACCCCAGCATCAAGACCGATCTGGTCAACGCCGATGCCGCGGGCTGGGTGGATGCCGAGGTCAAACAGTGCCCGGCCAATGGCTGGACCCTGATCACCTCACGCACCCCCAAGGACATCCCGGCGTTCAACGAAGCGATCGCCGCGGCCCTCGAGGCCGCATGACGCCGTCAGTGCTGCAGGCGCTGCTGATAGACCTGCAAATTGACATACGCCGCTGACAACAGCGGCGTATCGATGCCTGTACCCTGCGCTCTATGCAGCAGATCACCCACGATCTGCTGCGCCTCGATGGACGCACCAGCGCTCAAATCACGGTACATGGACGATGTCTGCTTTGACCCCTCCTGGGTCAGCACCTGACGGACCTGTGCCAGCCCTGCAGGATCCGGCGCCTGTGCCACAGCCGAGACAATGGCCACCACCTCATCGATCAAGCGGTTGGCGAATGCCTGCCCGCCTGCCGTTGCGGCGACCTCGCCGATGGTGCCGCGGCTCAGCGCATTGATACTGCCCAAGGATGCCAACAGCACCCACTTGTCCCACAGCGCGCGTTTGATCGTGGTGCTCAAGAGGGTATCGAAGCCAGCACCGCTGAGCAGTTCATGCAGGCGTGTAGTGCGCTCGGAAGGCTGTCCGTCCAGTTCGCCATAGGCCAGCTCGTTGATGGCGCCGCGCTGGACGATCCGCCCTTCGCTATCGACCTCGGCAATGACCTTGCATACACCGCCCACCAACACGCCAGCACCAAAGCGCTCGGTGATGGCATCGATATGACGCATACCGTTGAGCAGCGGCACCACCATTGTCTGTGGGCCTACCGCAGGCGCCATATCGGCCAGCGCGCTGTCCAGGGCGTACGCCTTGACCGCGAGGATGATCACATCGAAAGGCTTGTCCAGCTGATCGGCCTGCAGCAGTTGCGGGGTGATGCGGGTATCACCCGACGGGCTGAGCACCTGCAGCCCATGCTCGGCCAGCTGCGCTGCACGTTTGGGGCGAACCAGAAAAGTCACGTCACGCCCGGCCTGGGCCAGACGAGAACCGAAGAAGCCACCGGTGGCACCGGCGCCAATGATCAAGATGCGCATCGAGAGAGATCCTTGCAGCGAAATGGCCGCAAGCCATTTCGCCTGTTATTGAGGGCATATGCACGCAAGACACTGTAGAAGCTGTCGCCCTATCTCGCAAGAATCTCCCGCAGCGCCTGCTACAGATGCTGGCCTTGAGCCGGGCGCTGAGCCTGCCGGGCACTGCTGGCGCTCTCGCTCTGCGTCATGTGTGCATCGAGCACATCACTCAGGAAACGAAATTGATCGTGGAAGCCCACCACCCCATTGTTGAAATGGCGTTCGGCAGCAGGAATCAGGAACACGTCGAATCGATCGTCTTCGATCAGCGGCGCGCGCGAATGCATCACGACGTTTTGCACGAAGTAATTTCTGCCGAACTCGGGGAACGAAACACTCAGAGTCACGCTGGTCATCATCTTGGCTCCCTACGCCGAGGTATTGAAGGTTCTGACCAGCCTACGCCGGGGAGGTGCAAATAATCATGAGATTTGCATGAATTACGGGTATCGATGGCAGTGATGATGGTCCTCGGCGCGCGCCGTCGAGCTACTGCCGATCGTGCAAGCTCAGCCGGGGAATGACCGTGCCGGCCATCAGCATCGATCCTGGCGCGAGGACGGCATTGGCTCCGATCCGGCAGTGATCTCCCAGCAAGGCACCGAATTTCTCGCAACCGGTACTGATTGGCTGGTCATCGATGCATACGTATACGGTCTTGTCGGCACGCTCGTTTCGGTAGTTGCAGACGATGCTCCCGGCCTCCAGATTGACGTCCTGACCGAGCACCGAATCGCCCACGAAGTTGAAATGCGCCAGCTTGCTGCCATCGAACATGAACGAGGATTTAAGCTCCGCACCTGGCCCGATGATGCAGCGGCTGCCAAGCCAGTTACCGTCACGCAGGTAAGCGCCTGCCGCGATAAAGCAGTGGGGACCGACGATCAGCGGCCCCTTGAGCACCGCGCCGGGTTCTACCAGGGCGCTGTGATGCACAGCGATTTCACCTTCGATCCGGTAGTCCGGCCCGAGCGTCGCCAACAGTGCGCGCACCCGGGCGCTGGCCTCGTGGGTCAACTGCCATGGCGCAAGCGTTGCCCAGTCTGCCAAGGGGGAGCGAGCGATTGCTTCGATGTGATCGATGATTCGTAAGGGCATCGAGGCGGTCCTTGAGTAAGTGATGAGCGCCCCATGATGCCCGCGCAGGCACTGGGGAAACAGTTCTCGGTGCGCGGAATTTCGTCGCTGAATGATTCAGCGCATCCATCAGCGCAATCGATAATCGTCATCATCGCCGTTCGTTATTCTCCTGAGCGCTGCGCTGGCATCATCGCTCCGACTCGAACCCTTTGCACAAAAACCGACAAGGAGGCCGCCATGGCCATCTCTCTTCTGCTAATTGCCTTGCAAGATGCCTGGCTGAATATCGGCAAAGCCGCCGCGCACATCCCCGCACCGGTGCCGCCGTCAGATACCGCCCAGGACTGAGCGCCTGCGAAACTTCAAGGTTTCGCCCGCGCAAGCCGGATTTGAACCGAGCTTGATCGCCCGCAGAATTCTCGAACTACGGCGCCGTAGGTTCATCCAATGAACAGGCCCACCGAGGATACTGCCATGAGCACCAACGACAGCTTCAAAAGCAACCAGACCGACGCCCCGCCCACCGATACCTCCGGCAAGCCGGTGAACGTGGTCGAGCGGGATATCGAGGACCACGACGAAGACACCCGCGCCGTGGATGAAGTCATCACGCCAAGTTCGACCCGGGCCAAGGAACAGGATGCCGAAACGCTCGAGCAGAAGACCGCGGAAATCGAGCGCAAGGTGGCGGACGGAAATTAGTCGCAGCGAACAATCGCCGCTACGTAATATGATGTTTGCCAACAAAGGGGGCCGACGCCCCCTTTCGTGCATTCATTCAGCAGACGGACATCCGATGACCACCGAAACACCCGAAGCCATCAAAACGCGCAAACTCCTGCAACTCGAAGCCCTGCTCGAAGCCTTGGCAGCGGAACAACGCGACCTGTCCAAGGCGTTCTACCACGGCTGGATTCTATCCGCGGCGATGGAGTTGTGGGATCGCGGGGTATTGAGCCAGGAAGAGCGCCAGTCCATTGAAGGTCGGGTAAAGGCGCTGCTCAAAGGGCAAGAGGCAGAGCAAGCGTCCTGAGCTGCGGCTGGCCGATCCGGATCGCAATGACCAGGTCAGCAGCCATTACAGCGCCTTCTGCCAGAACATCGCCCGGCCCATCACCGGATCCAACTCATACCCGGCGTACCCTAGCTTGCGATACGCCGCCTGGGCGGTGGTATTGCCCTCGAGGACTTCCAGCGTCAACTTGCAGCAGCCGCGCTGGCGGGCGATTTTCTCGACTTCGGCGAGCATCTTCTGGGATATGCCCTGCCCGCGAAATGCTTCCAGCACCATCACATCGTGAATGTTGACCAGCGGCCGACAGGCGAAGGTCGAAAACCCTTCGAAGCAGTTGACCATGCCCACCGGCTCACCGGCGACAAAGGCCAGCACACTGAACGCATGGGGCCGCTTGCTCAGCTCGAGCGCCAGGTGCTCTTGCACGTCCACTGGGACGCCTGCTCCACCGCCCATGACATCACGCGCATATTGATCGAGCAAAAAGCCGAGCGACTTGGCGTGCAACGGGTTGCTGTAGCTCGCTTGCAGGACCAGAACATCGGGTGCATCCATTTCCTTGACCTCGCCAGGTGAATTCAATTCTTGATCAATGTACAAGCGCGCTGGCGAGCTTGATCAGCACCTGCTGGAACCCACGGACAGGCTACAGCGCCGTCATCATCGGCGCCGCACGCCCATCGATGGGATCATGCATCCGCGCAGCCGCCAGCCTCACACGGAATTCAGGATGCATACCCTGCCTGAATCCGGATGAAATCGACACTACTTTGATTGAAGTGACATCCATGGCAACCGCGCGGTCAACCCGAGCTCGGGGTCAACTGCCCTGTGCAAGGGGTACACCCGACATCCGCGCCCAATCGTCGGGGTTGAGGATGCCGAGCAGTTTCACCTTGCCGTTGCTGGCGATGGTCAGGAACAACGCACTTGCGTACTCGGCCTCCCGAGCATGAGCAAAGCCCAGCCGCGCATCCACGTGCCTGATGCAGCCACTGTGGGTCACCAACAGCATGTTGCGACCGGCCAGCTTGTAGGCCTTGATATCGGCGGTCATGTTGACGTCACAGCGCGCCACCCAGTCCTTCTCCCTGACCGTCTCGTGGAACAACGCTTGCGCCGTTTGCGTGGTGCGCGGCAAGGGGCTGGTGAAGATATCGGCGTCGTGCAGACCGAGGTTGGCGAGCTGGACGCCGACGCGCTCGGCCACGTCGTGGCCGACCCAGGTGATGCCATCGGCCGAGCCCATGCAGGGATGGCTGGAATAATCGCAACGCTCGCCATGGCGAATCAGCACTATGACGTTGCCGGCCTTCCAGCGTGCCAGCAGATCGGCCCGTACCGCTGGGCTGGCCGTGCTCAGGTTGATCGGTGATACCGGCCACATTCGATAAAGCATCACCGTCCCTGCCACTATCGCCAACGCCAGGATGAACAGCACCCGCTTGATCCAGACGCGGGTAATCCACTGAGACTTGTTCGCTACGACCAGTGTGGGAGAAGTTACCAAGGCGCCGATCTCGGAAAGGAATCAAGGGCAAGCAGCGGGGACGAACCGCCGTAGCAACGACCTCGAAATACTCGAGGGCTATCGAATCGACGGCGCCCATATGGGGCGGGAGTGTATGGGGGGCGACGAACACCGTGGCAAAAATCCGCGAAGGCGACAGGCGCCGTTCAGGAAGCAAAAAACCGAAGCATGGCGTCATGCTTCGGTTGCCTGGATGCCGGTTTATAAAGCGCCAGGAGCTGGCGGATGAACCTGGGATGGGTTGATCAGGCCGCGCTCTCGGCAATTTCGATCAGATTCAGATCGGGATCGCGTACGTACACCGAACGGATCGGCCCAGTGGCCCCCGTGCGCGGGACCGGGCCCTCGAGGATGGGCCAGTGCTGCTCGTTCAGGTGCTGAATCACCTGCTCGAGAGGGATGCTGGCGATAAAGCACAGGTCCAGAGCACCTGGAACAGGCAGATGTGCCTTTGGATCGATCTCCTGACCGCGCACGTGAACGTTGATTTTCTGCTCGCCGAAGTGGAATGCCAGCCGCCCCTGACCGAAGGCCTCGAGGCGCATGCCAAGGATGCGGGTGTAGAAATCCTTGCAGGCCTCCACATCGATGGTGGTAAGGACCAGGTGGTCCAGGTGGTCGATCATGGGGAGCACCTTTTGAAGTCGTAGGGATCCATGAGTGTAAGGCTGTTTGAAATCACGAGACTACTCGCCATGCATCCCATCACCCCCGACGGCCGCTATTTCGTCGTCAAGCAACAACTGTGGCGCTGTTCGAATCCGTCGTTGGCCGAGGACGAACGCCAGCGCCTGGTCAACGCGCTAATGGCCGCCCGCCGGGCGGTCAGGGCCGCGAAAGCGTCAAGCCTGCCCGAGGACAGGCGCAACGCTCGCGCACAGGTGCATCAGGCCAAGGTAGCCCTTGGCGAGAGGGGCCCGGTGTGGTGGCAGGATGGAAGCCCGGATTTCAACAGATATCAGGTTCACAACACGCCTTACGCGCAGTGGTACGAGTCCTTGGGCACCGCTGGTTGATGCTCGCGCTGGGCATGCTCCGGGCTCATGGCTCAATCCAGCAGATCGGCCGGGACCTTGCCGCCGTTCTCGGACAGTTTTTTAAGCACGGCGCCATGCAGCCAGATGTTCATTTGCGCCGTGTCATCGGTGGATCCGCTGTAATGCAACTCGCTGGCCAGTGCCTTACGCGCGGTCAGGCTGCTGTCGATGTCGAGCAACTTGAGCAGATCGACGATAGAGGTTCGCCAATTGAGTTTTTCGCTGTGGTTGGCGGCCAAGGCTTCGAGCTTGGCGGCGACATCGACTTCGCTGATGGTCGCAGCCGGACTGTCGATGCCGGAAGTCGACGCACTGCCGGCGTCGGGTGTGGCGGTCGAGGGATCCGCGCTCGGCGCTGCGGCGTGGGTGCCGATGCCGAGTTTTTCCAGGATGGTAGTGAACAGGCTCATGCTTGTATCTCCCTATCAGAGTCAGGTCAGGAACTATCAAGGATAGCTCTCTGGAGACTTGACCCAGGCGAAGAGACAAAAGTTTTGCCGCGATGCTGCTCGCCAAGACAAGGGCGATGCGCCTGAAGGATGTGTCCCCGGCAGGAATCGAACCTGCATCTGAGCCTTAGGAGGGCCCCGTTCTATCCGTTGAACTACAAGGACGCAAAGCGTTGGCATGTCACGCAAGGCTGCGCGACGCGACGGACGGCGTGCATGGTACCGGCGAACGGCCGCTTTGTCATGCATCTGACGTCTTTTTTGCTTGTAGGAAATCTCCTACACACCCGTCGTTACACCGCGATATTTTCGAGACTCGAAGGCGCTCTGGCACGGCTTTTCGAGACTCGTCATGCAAAATGCAATGCAATCCATCGTGCATATTGCAGAATGCAGGCAATAGAGCTTTTTATAAAGTCATAAATCATTGATTTTAAAGGATAAAAAAGACACCACAGGCTTGGCACGATGCGTGCTCTGTATTAGTTCAATAAAAATCGTCAGGCCACCTTGCTGTCCAGGAGATCGCTTCCCATGAACACAGCCCTCTACATTCTCAACGCTCTGGCGGTTGTTGCACTGGTGTCCTTTCAAGTGCACTCGCACTCCCATGCTCAGGACCCGGCGCTGATCAATGTCCAGACCGAGCGATTGGTTGCGCACCCAGTGGCGCAGTGGGCTGTGATGAATGCTCAGCAAGGGCAGGCGGCGTTCCTGGCCTCGGATCGCTCGGCGATCGACAGCAACGAGCAACCGGTGCCTGCGCATAGCCCTGAACGTTTCACCTTCTGATCGAGGAAAGCCATCATGTCCAAATCCGCCCTGCTGCTCTTGCTGGCAGCATTGGTCAGCTTCAGCGCAGCCATGCTGTTGCCGCTGACCGCAAGCGCGGCCAGTCAGGCAATGGGGGGCGCAGCGGCGTTGTTCGCGCTGCTGTTCGTGCTGGCGTTGATCAAGGGTCGGCGGATCAAGTTCGATCCGCTGCTGCGCTGATCCCCTCACGACTTAGGAGGGCCATCAGGGCCAGGACGGCCTGATCCAGCGTACCGGAGTTATCCAATACGTGCGGTGCGCCCCGCCCCTGCCATTGCTGCGCTTCGGTGCGCAGACGCTCGTTACGCTGAAGACGCAACTCGATGTCATGCAGACTTTCCCTCCCCCTTGCCAACAGACGCTGGCGCAGCACTTCACTGCTGACACTGACCAGTATCGGAAGAAGGTCGGGATACCGGCGCTGGGCTTCTGGCAGATAATGGCGCGAGCCATTGACCAGGACGTGACGCCCTTGGGCAAGCCACAGATTTATGTCCGCAGGGATACCATAATCGTGGCCATTTGCCTGCCAATTCATGGCAAAATCGCCGGCTTGCCGCATGGCGGCGAAACGCTCATCACTGACGCCTAGCGCCTGCTCGCCGATGGACTCCGCAGAGCGTGTGATGACGCGACGCGCGACTTCGACGGGAATAACCGCCAGTTGACTTCTGGCCGCATCGATCACGCTGTCCTTGCCAGCGCCGGAGGGACCCATCAGGTAAATCAGTCTGGCTTGCATTTCGTCTGCCTCTTGGGGCCAATCGTAGCAAATAGTCTAAATGCCACTATGCTCACTGAAGAGGTGCTACCCAAGGATGCGCAGCCGCGCAGTGGTCTGGGACACCCGGGAACGGCTATGTGGTGCAAGCGGATGAATGGTAACGGTACGGAGTTTCAAAACCAGCGCACATTTTTCACAAATGGTGCTGGCATAACGCCGTTATTCAGGTCAATATTTGTCACAGAATTGGCGCCAAGGAAATGGCGACCTTGAGGCACGGTTGAGGCATGATAGCCGCCTCTTAAACAATTCGGGTTGAACAATTAGTCTAAAAGGCTGTCGTAACCCCAGCTTGCGGCTAATTTTTCGAGAACCGCTCCCCTGAACTAATCGGTTAACTATATGCGCCCAATGAAACAGGCTATTTACTCAAGCCGCACCGCTGATAAATTCGTCGTCCGCTTACCCGACGGAATGCGCGAGCGCATTGCAGAAGTAGCTCGTAATCACCACCGCAGCATGAACTCGGAAATCATTGCACGCCTCGAGCAAAGCCTCATTCAGGAAGGCGCTTTGGGTGATGAGTTGAGCATGCGCCTGGACAGCCCTGAGCTGTCACTGCACGAGCGCGAACTGCTCCAGCGATTCCGTCAACTTTCCCACCGCCAGCAAAATGCATTGGTTGCGCTGATTGCCCACGACGCCGAGATGTCCGCCGACGCAGACTGATTCGACTGCCATGAAAAAGCCAGCTTGATTGCTGGCTTTTTTGTTGCTTGCGTTTTATGACGCCTGAGCTGTTCTAGGCCAGGCGGGCAAGTCCTTTCTGACTACATCAGGAATACCGTCGCCAGCCCCAGGAAGATGAAGAATCCGCCGCTGTCGGTCACCGCGGTTATCATCACACTCGATCCCATGGCCGGGTCACGGCCAAACTTCTCCAATCCCATGGGGATCAGCACACCCATGGTCGCCGCCAGCAACAGATTGAGGGTCATGGCGGCCGTCATCACTACTCCCAGCGACCAACTGCCGTACAGCAGGTAGGCCACCACGCCAATTACCCCACCCCAGATGATGCCGTTGCACAGTGACACTATGACCTCCTTGCGCAGCAGGCGTTTGGTGCTGGCCGGGGTAACCTGGTCCAGCGCCATGGCGCGCACGATCATGGTGATGGTCTGGTTGCCGGAGTTGCCGCCGATACCGGCAACGATCGGCATCAATGCCGCCAGGGCGACCAGTTTCTCGATCGAGCCTTCGAACAGGCCGATGACCCGTGAGGCGATGAAGGCCGTGATCAAGTTGACCGCCAGCCACGACCAGCGGTTGCGCAACGAACGCCAGACCGACGCGAAGATATCTTCTTCTTCACGCAGACCCGCCATGTTGAGCATTTCGCTCTCGCCCTCTTCACGGATCACGTCGACCATTTCATCGATGGTCAAGCGACCGATCAAACGCCCGCCCTTGTCCACCACCGGCGCGGAAATCAGGTCGTAACGTTCAAAGGCCTGGGCCGCGCTGTAGGATTCGTCATCAGGGTGGAAACTGACCGGATCACTGGCCATGACATCGACGACTTGCTTGTCGGGATCGTTGACCAGCAAGCGCTTGATCGGCAGTACGCCCTTGAGCACGCCTTCCTGATCGACCACGAACAGTTTGTCGGTATGACCGGGCAGCTCCTTGAGACGGCGCAGGTAGCGCAGCACCACTTCAAGGCTGACGTCTTCGCGAATGGTGACCATCTCGAAGTCCATCAGGGCGCCGACCTGGTCCTCGTCATAGCTCAACGCCGAACGCACACGTTCGCGCTGCTGGGCGTCGAGGGTTTCCATCAATTCGTGGACGACGTCGCGCGGCAGTTCAGGAGCGAGGTCAGCGAGTTCGTCGGGGTCCATCTCCCGTGCCGCGGCGAGAATCTCGTGATCGTCCATGTCGGCGATCAAGGTCTCCCGAACGGAGTCGGACACTTCCAACAGAATGTCGCCATCGCGCTCGACCTTGACCAGTTGCCAGATCTCCAGGCGATCTTCCAGGGGCAAGGCTTCGAGAATATAGGCGACGTCGGCGGAGTGCAGGTCATCGAGTTTGCGCTGCAACTCGACGACGTTCTGGCGATGTACGAGATTTTCTACCAGATCCTGATGCGCACCTTCCTGGCGGTGCGTCAGGTCTTCAACCACACGTTGGCGTTGCAGCAGCTCGATGACTTGAGCCAGACGATCCTGCAGGCTTTCCTGTGATTTTTTTGCTTCGTATTCGGTCATAGGCATACTCCACCCCCAGCAG
Organism: Pseudomonas sp. GW821-FHT01A09; assembly: GCF_058986725.1. Taxonomy (NCBI): domain Bacteria; kingdom Pseudomonadati; phylum Pseudomonadota; class Gammaproteobacteria; order Pseudomonadales; family Pseudomonadaceae; genus Pseudomonas; species Pseudomonas sp. GW821-FHT01A09. Next base: position 67,514 of record NZ_JBYSWB010000029.1, on the reverse strand, counting down.
TGGAACACGCCAAGGGATCAATCAGTCGATTCGTGATTGTGATAACGCTTTAGCAAGGAACTACTGGGTAAGTCCATGGAGGCAGTCCACAAGCCCCGGCGGGGCTGACGGGCGCAATGATACACACCTTGTTAAATTTTGAGAGCAAAAAAATCAGGCTATAACAATTGGTTGCAATATTAACCTCGGGCCTCCCGAGCAGGAGCGAGCAGTGAAGCATGGGGTAAATAAATGACCGCGCTGCAAGCCTGACGTTTCACTAGGCTGGTACGGTACTCGATCAAGGAGGATCGTCGCCGTGCCCTCACCCATCCGCCTCAGCCTCATCTTGTCTGCCTTTATCGTCCTGCCGGGCTTGTCCTTCAGTGCATCTGCGCAGTGGGTACAGCACTGCCAGGGCCCCAATGGCGAAATCACCTATACCGCCTCCAATTGTCCGCCCGAGCACACATTGGTAGCGCAGCAGCCACCCAGACGTATCAGTACCTCCCCGCCGCCGCGCAGCCCGGTGAAGATCGCACCCAAGGCGGCGCGCCTTCCGAGCAAGGCTCATGGCAGCGGAACACAGACCAGCCAACGTCCTGCGCCAGCAAAAAAGGCCGTCGAGAAAAAACCGGTAGTAAAGAAGCAAAAGGAGAAAGCCAAGCGCAAGAAAACGCAGCCAAAGTATCTGCCGAATCGCTGACCTCGTGGCGAGGGGCTTGGCCTCGCCAGGTTGGAACCGATAGTTCGGCGCATCACAGGTAGGACGTATCGGGGGCAAGCCGCCTCGCTACAGGCGCAAGCCAAATCCCAGACGGCAAAAAGCCCGCTTTAAAAGCGGGCTTTCTGTTTTATG
>NZ_JBYSWB010000029.1:0-66580 GCF_058986725.1 Pseudomonas sp. GW821-FHT01A09 | reverse complement strand
ACGGGTGCACTCGACAGGATTCGAACCTGTGACCGCTCGGTTCGTAGCCGAGTACTCTATCCAGCTGAGCTACGAGTGCAGGTGGCGCTTGGTAGACCAGATCACCTCTGGTTGAAGCAGAAACTGATTCGACATCCCGTTACCAGGCGTTGAAACAACCTCTTAAATGGTGCACTCGACAGGATTCGAACCTGTGACCGCTCGGTTCGTAGCCGAGTACTCTATCCAGCTGAGCTACGAGTGCATTTGTTGCCGCGCATTATAGGCCGTCAAATCTGTGTGTCAATCGCTTTTTTCTAGTAATTTCAACAACTTACCGATAAAGCCAGATTACAACGTACTACGCAAATAATGGCGGAGAACGGGGGATTCGAACCCCCGACACCCTTTTGAGGTGTACTCCCTTAGCAGGGGAGCGCCTTCGGCCACTCGGCCAGCTCTCCGCAACACGGGGCGTATATTAACCAGCTTTCTTCCGCTTTGCAAACATAAAAATCGATAAAAATTAAAGACTTGGTTCCGGGTCCTTCTCGTTCTTGATTCGCTGGTAGATTTCCTCGCGATGGACCGAGACTTCCTTGGGTGCATTGACGCCAATTCGCACCTGGTTGCCCTTGACGCCAAGCACGGTCACGGTGATCTCTCCATCCCCGACTACCAGTGTTTCCGCACACCGACGGGTCAGAATCAGCATAGCTCTCTCCTCACGCTTCATTTCTTGAACGGCAGATACACGAAGGGCGCGGTCAGACCGCGCCCTTGGTCACTTCATGGCTTACTCGCCCTGACGGGGAGCATCCAGCTCGAAGGCAGTGTGCAAAGCGCGCACAGCCAACTCCAGGTACTTCTCTTCGATCACCACCGACACCTTGATCTCCGAGGTGGAGATCATCTGGATGTTGATGTTGTCCTTGGCCAGGGCCTCGAACATGCGGCTGGCGACACCCGCGTGGGACCGCATGCCGACGCCGACGATCGAGACCTTGGCGATCTTGGTGTCCCCCACCACCTTGCGTGCAGCGAGCTCGACCGCGGTGTTTTCCAGCACCTGCAGCGCCGACTGATAATCGTTGCGGTGCACGGTGAAGGTGAAGTCGGTGGTGTTATCGTGCGCGACATTCTGCACGATCATGTCGACTTCGATGTTGGCGGCACTGATCGGCCCGAGGATCTTGAAGGCCACGCCGGGGGTGTCTGGCACGCCACGGATGGTCAGCTTGGCCTCATCGCGATTGAAAGCGATGCCGGAAATGATCGGCTGTTCCATGGTTTCCTCTTCATCGATAGTAATGAGGGTACCCGGACCCTCCTTGAAGCTGTGCAAAACGCGCAGCGGAACGTTGTACTTGCCAGCGAACTCGACGGCCCGGATCTGCAGGACCTTGGAGCCCAGGCTGGCCATTTCAAGCATTTCCTCGAAGGTGATCTTGTCCAGGCGCTGAGCCTGGGACACCACGCGCGGGTCGGTGGTATAGACGCCGTCGACATCGGTGTAGATCTGGCATTCGTCAGCCTTGAGCGCCGCCGCCAGCGCCACACCGGTGGTGTCGGAACCGCCACGCCCGAGGGTGGTGATGTTGCCCTGCTCGTCGACACCCTGGAAACCGGCAACCACGACCACGCGACCTTCCTTGAGGTCGTTGCGGATTTTCTGGTCGTCGATCTGCAGGATGCGCGCCTTGCTGTGAGCGCTGTCTGTGAGAATACGCACCTGTGCGCCGGTGTAGGACACCGCCGGCACACCGCGCTTGATCAGCGCCATGGCCAGCAACGCGATGGTCACCTGCTCGCCGGTGGAAACGATCACGTCGAGCTCGCGGGTCACCGGCTGATCACTGATCTGTTTGGCCAGATCGATCAGACGATTGGTTTCGCCGCTCATCGCCGACAGCACGATCACTAGGTCATCGCCCGCTTCGCGGAATTTCTTGACCTTGTCGGCCACCTGTTCGATGCGCTCGATCGAGCCCACCGAAGTGCCGCCAAATTTTTGTACGATCAAAGCCATTTCAAGCCGCCTCAAGCCCGTGAAGGGCGCCCATTAAACATTCAAATCCGCTAAAGCCAAAGCCTGTCGATTGGCAACAGGCTCCATTGATGTGATTCAGAGACCTTGCTCGACGAATGGCACGGTCAGCGCCAGGGCGCCGTCCAGTGCCGCCGCATCGACGCCGCCGCCCTGAGCCATGTCCGGGCGACCGCCGCCCTTGCCGCCCACGGCCGCTGCGGCCTGCTTCATCAGATCGCCGGCCTTGAGCCTCGCGGTCAGCTCCTTGGTCACGCCGGCGACCAGCACGACTTTGTCCTCGTGCACGCCGCCGAGCAGGATCACGCCCTGGCCGAGCTTGTTCTTGAGCTGGTCGACCAGCGCCAGCAGCGCCTTGCCATCCTGCCCATCGATGCGCGCGGCGAGGACCTTGACGCCCTTGACCTCGATCGCCGAGCCCGACAGGTCATCACCCGCCGCGCTGGCCGCCTTGGCCTGCAATTGCTCCAGCTGTTTTTCCAGCAGCCGGTTGCGCTCGAGCACCGCCGAGAGTTTGTCGATCAGGTTGTCGCGACTGCCCTTGACCAACTGCGCGGCTTCCTTGAGCTGATCTTCAGCGGCGTTCAGATACGCCAGGGCCGCAGCGCCGGTGACCGCTTCGATACGACGTACGCCCGATGCCACACCGCCCTCGCTGATGATCTTGAACAGACCGATGTCACCGGTGCGCTTGGCGTGAATACCGCCACACAGCTCGACGGAGAAATCGCCGCCCATGGTCAACACCCGTACGGTGTCGCCGTATTTCTCGCCGAACAACGCCATGGCGCCTTTCTTCTTGGCGCTTTCGATGTCCATCTCTTCAGTGGCCACCGGGGTGTTCTTGCGAATCTGCTCGTTGACGATGTCTTCCAGCGCCTTGATCTGCTCCGGCTTGATCGACTCGAAGTGGCTGAAGTCGAAACGCAGGCGCAGGCTGTCGACCAGCGAACCCTTCTGCTGCACGTGATCGCCCAGCACCAGGCGCAGCGCCGCGTGCAGCAAGTGCGTGGCGGAGTGGTTCAGCGAGGTGGCCTGCTGCATGTCGCCATCGACAGTGGCGGTGAAGGTCTCGCCGACCTTGAGGGCGCCCAGCACCACAATACCGTGGTGCAGGAAGGCGCCGCCGGTCTTGGTGGTGTCGCGGACGTCGAAACGCCCGGCGTTGCTCTGCAGGTAGCCGCGGTCACCGACCTGACCACCGGACTCGGCGTAGAAGGGTGTAGTGTCGAGGATCACTACGCCCTCTTCGCCTTCGGCCAATTGCTGCACTGCCACGCCTTCTTTATAGAGGGCAACGACCTTGGCATCTTCGCTGTGAGTGGCGTAGCCGTTGAACAGGGTCGGCGTATCGACCTTGACCAGGCTGTTGTAGTCCATGCCGAAGGCGCTGGCGGAACGGGCACGCTCGCGCTGGGCTTGCATCTCGCGTTCGAAGCCGGCTTCGTCAAGGGTCAGTTCGCGCTCGCGGGCGATGTCGCCGGTGAGATCCATCGGGAAACCGTAGGTGTCATACAGCTTGAACACCACGTCGCCAGACACGACCGAGCCCTTGAGGGTAGCCAGATCCTGCTCGAGAATCTTCAGCCCCTGCTCCAGGGTCTTGGCGAACTGCTCTTCTTCGGCCTTGAGCACGCGTTCGATATGCGCTTGCTGGTTTTTCAGCTCCGGGAAGGCTTCACCCATCTCGGCAACCAGCGCCGCGACGATCTGGAAGAAGAAGCTGCCGTTGGCGCCCAGCTTGTTACCGTGGCGGCAGGCACGACGGATGATGCGGCGCAGCACGTAGCCACGCCCCTCGTTGGATGGCAACACGCCATCGGCGATCAGGAAACCGCACGAGCGAATGTGGTCGGCCACCACTTTGAGCGAGGCCTGGCCTTCGTTGCTGCAACCGATGGCTTTGGCGGCGGCGTCGAGCAGGCTCTTGAACAGGTCGATCTCGTAGTTCGAGTTGACGTGCTGCAGCACCGCACTGACGCGTTCCAGGCCCATGCCGGTATCGACCGAAGGGGCCGGCAGCGGGTGCAGGACGCCATCGGCAGTACGGTTGAACTGCATGAACACGTTGTTCCAGATTTCGATGTAACGGTCGCCGTCTTCTTCAGGCGAGCCGGGTGGGCCGCCCCAGATTTCCGGGCCGTGGTCGAAGAAGATCTCGGTGCACGGCCCGCAAGGGCCGGTATCGCCCATGGTCCAGAAGTTGTCGGAAGCGTATGGCGCGCCCTTGTTGTCGCCAATACGGACCATACGCTCAGCCGGGACGCCGATTTCCTTGGTCCAGATGTCGTAGGCCTCGTCGTCGCTGGCGTAGACCGTCACCCAGAGTTTTTCCTGGGGCAGCTTCAACACGCCGGTCAGAAAGGTCCAGGCGTAGGTGATGGCATCGCGCTTGAAGTAGTCGCCGAAGCTGAAGTTACCCAGCATTTCAAAGAACGTGTGGTGGCGAGCGGTGTAACCGACGTTTTCCAGGTCGTTGTGCTTGCCGCCGGCGCGCACGCATTTCTGGCTGGTCACGGCACGGGTATAGGCACGTTTTTCCTGACCCAGGAAGCAATCCTTGAATTGGTTCATGCCTGCGTTGGTGAACAGCAGGGTCGGGTCGTTGCCCGGAATCAGGGAGCTGGAGGCGACTCGGGTATGGCCTTGCTCTTCGAAAAAACGAAGGAAGGCTTCACGGATTTCTGCGCTTTTCATTAGGTTCTTCCACGGAGACGGCGGCCACAGGCGTCATCGACATTGCGACGGCAAAGGGCCGCATTATATAGGCCCTGAGGCCGCGGTACAGTGTGTTTGTACTATTGGGACCATCAAATCTACCAGATGACGCCCACCCACTGTGGCGAGGGGGCTTGCCCCCGATTTGCGGGGGGTCAGTAGTGCAGATGCTGCTGGCACGATTTGTCGGGGGCAAGCCCCTCTCGCTACAGGCTAGGCTATGCAATCCGGGGCTTATGCATTTTTATGCAGGTTGACGATAAAAATGATTAGCCAGCGAACGATGCGCTTCGCAAAAAATTGTGATAAAAAATCTCCGCCGTCAATCGATGACGGCAACGTTCTCAGGGCGGGGTGCGATTCCCCACCGGCGGTAATGACGCGCAAAGTGTCTAGCCCGCGAGCGCTTGGTGGCCCCTGTGGCGGTCAAGGTCAGCAGACCCGGTGTGATTCCGGGGCCGACGGTCATAGTCCGGATGAAGAGAGAACGGGATTGGCCACCGGGTCGACCACGCGCACATTTTGCCTTGGCCGCCTGCCGCAAGATCCCTTTCGATCCATGCCCTGTTTTTTTATTAAACAGGAGTCGACGTAGATGCAACCCACAGCAATCGATAGCAAAAGCCACCCCAACGAACGTATCGCCTTCGTCCAGGCTTGCTGGCACAAGGATATTGTCGATCAGAGCCGTAAAGGCTTTGTCGAGGAAATGGGCCGCCTGGGCTATCAGGAATCCGATATCGACTTCTTTGAAGTCGGTGGCGCGTTCGAAATTCCGCTGCACGCCAAGCTGCTGGCCCAGAGCGGCCGCTACGCCGGCGTGATCGGCGCGGCGCTGGTGGTCGACGGCGGCATCTATCGTCATGAGTTCGTGGCGCAGACGGTCGTCAGCGCTCTCATGCAAGTGCAGCTGGAAACCGAAGTACCGGTGTTCTCCGTGGTTCTGACCCCGCACCACTTCCATGATGGCGAGCAGCATCACACTTACTTTTTCAATCACTTCCTGCACAAGGGCATCGAAGCGGCCAAGACCTGCGCCGACACCCTGCATAAAGTGCGCACCTTGCGTCGCTTGCAGCCGCAGCAGAAGATCGCGGTGTAACTGACCCGCTTTACCCTGTAGCGAGGGGGCTTGCCCCCGAAAGAGTTCCCAGCCACGCCGATGTGTGGATGTAACATCTTTCGGGGGCAAGCCCCCTCACTACACTACAAGGTGTGTGGCACCACCAGGATGCCAGCGCGCAAGCCGTTGGCCACCTTGGGGTTGGGAAAGATGATCCTCGCGCCCCGCTCCTCGACCTTCCAGCGCTTGCCCGGGCCATCGTCGGCCAGCAGCATCCCGTGATCCAGCTCAGTGAAGTTTTCCACGCTCGCCGCCAGGTGCAGGTGGAACGCATCGGTGTGCTTGATGATCTCCCGGGATACGCGAAACAGCTGAAGGCCATTCAGGGCATCGTCGTGCGCTGCCTCGGTGCCGGCGATCAGCTGGCTCAGCTTGCTACGCAGGCGACTCAGGTCCACTTGCTGGTTCTGGCCGAAAGGCCGGGCCTTGCCGAGTTCCAGGGTAAAGGCCTCGGCCGCCAGTTGTTCGCGGGTGTAGGCACTGAAGGTGACGGAGGTCTTGTTCTGCAGCAACACCGCCTGCATGCCGGCCTCGCGCAGGCGCGCCAGCTCGACCCGCGAGGGCTCGCAGTCAGGGCGAAACGGGTACAGCGCGAACTGCTCGATGCGCGAGCCGCGTATGGCAGTGTGCAAGTCGTAATGCAGGCGTGTGCGCTCGGGCACGCTGAAGAAGGCCGACGCCAGGCGCTCCAGCTCGTGGGCACGCAGGGCTTCATTGCCGCTGTACTGTTCATGGCGACCATTGAACATGCGGTTGACGTCATGCTTGAGGTAGCGCTCGCCACGGCGAATCGCCTCGGGGTTGCCGAACAGGAACAGCGCCCGCGCCCGCACCTTCAGCTCGCCACGGGCTACCTCGTGCAGCAGGTCGTCGAGCAGCTCGATCGGGGCAGTCTCGTTGCCATGGATACCGGCGGACAGCAGCAGGTCCATGCCGTTGTCCTGGCCCTGCGCAGGGCGCACTTCGAGTGCACCCTCCCCCAGCCAGCGCAACCGCACGCCGCCCTGGGTCAGTTGGGTCTTTTCGGCAGGCTCGCGGCCCGCCAGCGTCAGTTCGAGCAGCTTGCCGAGTGCGAGCATAGGCCGAAGTCCTTAGTGGGTATGACCGCAGTCGGGGCCGTGTACGTGGCCATCGTCTTCGTCGCCGGCATCGGCCGGTTCCATTTCCAGTTGCAGGCTGACCAGGTTGGTGGCCAGTGGGCGCAGCAGCAGATTGGCGAACTCGGCGTCGCCTTCTTCGACATCGACACCGATCAGCAATTGACCGCGGCCATCCTGCTGAATCCAGACCTCCTTGCCTTGCCAGATCACCGCGAAACGGGTGCAGGAGGTTTCCAGCTGGGTGCCATCGGTATCTTCAAGGATCAATTGCAGGGCATCGGACATCGTTGTGTTCTCTCAGTTGAGTTGAAAAGGATAAACCGCACCCAGATTCAGGATCCCGGTCAGCTCATCCAGTGCCGTACGGCACTCGTTCAGTAATTGCGGATCGGCCATGTCGCGTTCGCACAGGCGGTCGCGATAATGCCGGTCGACCCATTGGGTCAGTGTGTCGTACAGCGGCGCGGTCATGATAACCCCTGGGTTGATCGCCGCCAGTTCCTCTTCGTTGAGGGCCACGCGCAGGCGCAGGCATGCCGGGCCACCGCCGTTCTGCATGCTCTGCTTGAGGTCGAAGACCTTGACCTCGGCAATCGGCCCACCCGACTGCGTCAGCTGCTGCAGATACGCCCAGACTCGCGGATTGTTGTTGCACTCCTGCGGCACGATCAACAGCATCGAGCCATCGGCCCGCGACAGCAACTGACTGTTGAACAAATAGGAACGTACCGCATCCTCCACCGAGACATCGGCCCTCGGCACGCTGATGGCCTGCAACTGCCCGCCCCGCTTTGCCAGTTTAGCCTGCAGTTCGGCGATCAGCGCCGGCGTGTCGAGAAAGGCGTCCTGGTGATGGAACAGCAGCTCGCCGTTACCCACGGCGATCACGTCGTTATGGAACACGCCCTGGTCGATGACCGCCGGGTTCTGCTGCGCGAACACCACACCGTCGTCGCTCAACCCGTGCAACCGCGCCACCGCCTGGGAGGCCTCGAGCGTCTGGCGCGCTGGGTACTTTTGCGGCGCCGAGTAGCGGGTGTCGAAGGCGCTGCGGCCGTACACGAAGAACTCGACGCCCGGCTCACCGTAACTGCGACACAAGCGCGTGTGGTTGGCCGCACCCTCATCGCCGAACTGCGCCACTGCGGGCAGTGCGGCGTGATGAACGAAATGCGCCGGGTCGTTGAACATCGCCGCCAGCACTCGGCTGGTGGTCGGGTGCTCGATGCTGCGATGGTATTTGCAATTGAGATTGGCCGCGGTGAAGTGCACGCGGCCGTCGCCCGTGTCGGCACTGGGGCTGACCGTGGCGGCATTGGCCACCCACATGCTCGACGCCGAAGCGCTGGCGATCAGCAAGGGCATGGCTTCGCGCGCGGCGCGTTCGATCACCTGGCTGTCGCTGCCGCTGAAGCCCAAAGCGCGCAGGCCGGCGACGTCCGGGCGCTCCTGCGGGGCCAGCACCCCCTGGACGAAACCCAGTTCCATCAGCGCTTTCATCTTGGCCAGGCCTTGGCGGGCCGCCTCACGCGGATTGGAAGCCAACTGGCTATTGCCCTGGGAAGCCACGTTGCCGTACGACAGCCCACCATAGTTGTGGGTAGGGCCGACCAGACCATCAAAATTGACTTCAAACGCTTTCATCAGCGCAACTCCCCAGCCACGGTAATCTTCGTCTTTCGGGGGCAAGCCCCCTCGCTACAGGTGTGTGCATGCATCGTGTAGCGAGGGGGCTTGCCCCCGACAGCGGTGCTCACAGGGTTATCCCCGGCGACAGGGTGACCGGCAGGCTGAGGCGGTCAACCTCCAGGGAAGCCACTGGATAGGCGCAGTAATCCGCCGCGTACCAGGCACTGGCCCGATGGTTGCCGGAAGCGCCTACCCCGCCGAACGGCGCCGTGCTGGCCGCGCCGGTCAGTTGCTTGTTCCAATTGACGATACCGGCGCGGCTGTGCAGCCAGAACTGCTGGTAACGATCGGCGGAATCCGACAGCAAGCCCGCCGCCAGCCCGTACTGGGTGGCATTGGCCTCGGTCAGCGCGTCTTCGAAACGGCTGTAGCGAATCACCTGCAGCAACGGCCCGAACAGTTCTTCGTCGGGACGATCGGCCACCGCCGTCACATCCAGCAGGCCGGGGGTCAGCAAAGCGGATTGCGGATCGGGCTGAGTCATGGCCAGCAGCGCCAGCGCGCCCTTGGCCAGCAATTGCGCCTGGGCATCGAGCAGCGCCTGCGCGGCGTCCAGAGAGATCACCGAGCCCATGAAGGGTGCCGGGTCCTGGTCGAAGGCGCCCACCTGCAACTGGCTGCTGACGTCGATCAAGCGCTCCAGCAGGCGATCGCCCCAGTCCCCCTCGGGGACGATCAGGCGGCGCGCACAGGTGCAGCGCTGGCCAGCGGAAATGAACGCTGACTGGATGATGGTGTAGACCGCCGCGTCGAGATCGGCGACCTGCTCGACCACCAGCGGATTGTTGCCGCCCATCTCCAGCGCCAGGATCTTGTCCGGGCGCCCGGCGAACTGACGGTGCAGGGCGTTGCCGGTACCGCTGGAGCCTGTGAAGAACACCCCGTCCAACCCAGGCTCGGCAGCCAGGGCGATACCGGTGTCGCGCCCACCCTGCACGAGGTTGAGCACGCCCGCCGGCAGCCCGGCTTCGATCCAGCAGCGCAGGGTCATCTCGGCGACTTTCGGCGTTTGCTCGCTGGGCTTGAACACCACGGTGTTACCCGCCAGCAGCGCCGGGACGATATGCCCATTGGGCAAATGACCGGGGAAGTTGTAAGGCCCGAACACCACCACCACACCGTGTGGCTTGTGCCGCAATACGGCGCTGGCATCCGCCAGCGGCGCACTCTTCTCGCCGGTGCGCTCGCGGTAGCTCTGGATGGATATGCCGACCTTGTTGATCATGCTGGCGACCTCGGTGGACGCCTCCCAGAGCGGCTTGCCGGTTTCTTCGCCGATGCAATGGGCCAGCGACTGGGCATGCAGCTTGAGGCTGGCGGCATAGGCTTCGAGCACGCTGATTCGCTGGCTCAACGCCAGGCTTGCCCAGGCCGGAAATGCCTCACGCGCCGCTTGGACTGCCTGGCTTACCTGAGCCGCCGAGGCGGCCTGGCCGGTCCAGACACTTTGCTGGCTGACCGGGTTGAGCGACTGCATCACTTCACCCTGGCCGTCCAGCCAATGACCGCCGATATAGAGCGTACTCATAGTCCTGCCTCCCCAGGCTTGTGGCTCGACATGGCGACCGCCCGGACCGAATCCCCCGGGCTCATGCGCAGGCGCTTGGCAGTCAGCGGGTCGACCACCAGAGTGCCGGCTGCCACACGGGCTGGCGCCGCCGCCACACGGCACTCTTCACGCTTGCGGTTGTGCATCAGGTACACCGGCGCATCGTCGCCTGGCGTACCGATGGCCAACACCAGCACCTGACTGTCCTGCACGGCACGGATACGCGCGGTTTCGCATTCCAGCGCCGGGCCGGCATCGAAGATGTCGACATAGCCCTGGTAGCTGAACCCCTCGCCCTTGAGCATCGACAAGGCCGGCTCGGTGTCGGTATGGACCTGGCCGATGACCTCCCGCGCGGCCGGCGAGAGGAAGCAGGTGTAGAGCGGAAACTTGGGCATCAATTCGGCGATGAAGGCCCGGTTGCCGACACCGTTGAGGTAATCCGCCTGGCTGAATTCCATCTTGAAGAAATGCCGCCCCAGGCTCTCCCAGAACGGCGAGCGGCCGGCGCTGTCGGACATGCCGCGCATCTCGGCAATCACCTTGCGCCCGAACAGCTGCGGGAACTCGGCGATGAACAGCAACCGCGCCTTGGCCAGCAGGCGGCCATTGAGACCCTTGCGTTGGTCCTCACGCAGGAACAGCGAGCACAGCTCGGAGTTGCCCGTCAGGTCGTTGGCCAGGAACAGCGTCGGGATCTCGCGATAGATGTTCAACTCCTGGGAGGCGCTGACCGTCAAACCGACCCGGTAGTTGTACCAGGGCTCGCGCAGGCCCACGGCACCGGCAATCGCCGAGATGCCGACCACCTTGCCATCGTCGTCTTCGAGCACAAACAGATAGTCGGCATCGCCCCGCCCGGCCTCACCCAGGAAGGTCTTCTCGGCCCAGGTCACGCGATGGGTCAGGCGCTCCTCATTCGCCGGCAGCGTGGTCAGCCCGGCCCCGGTTCCGCGGGCCAGTTCGAGCAGGGCTGGTAAATCGCTGCTGCGTACGGGACGAACGATCATGCTATCTCCTCAGCGCCGGTCAACGGACCGCCGCGACACTCAACCAATGACACACAAAGACAGGCACGATGCCTGTCAGACCGCCACCAGGCGCACACTCACGCCCTCACCCACACCCAGCGCCTCGGCGGCCGCGAGATCGAGGCTCGCCGGCTTGCCCGGCACCCAGTCCAGCTCCAGCAGGACGGCGCGGTAATCCTGCAACTGGCCGTTGGAAACAAGGTACTGGCGGCCACTGCGTCGGCCCTCTTCGATCTTCACCGGCACCACCCGGCTCTGGGCTATGGAGTGGATGCTCGAGACCCGCGCGTGCAAGGTCGGACCACCGTCGAAGATGTCGATGTAGTGATCGGTCTCAAAGCCTTCGCGCATCAGGATGTCGAAGGTGATCTGCGCCCGCGGATGCACCTGGCCCATGGCCTCCTGGGCGGCATCAGGCAGCAGCGGCACGTAGATAGGGTAATGGGGCATCAGTTCGGCGAGGAAGGTCCGGCTCTTGAGCCCGCACAGGCGCTCGGCCGCAGCGTAATTGAGGTCGAAGAAGTTGCGCCCGATGGCATCCCAGAACGGCGATTCGCCGTGCTCGTCGCTGTAGCCGACGATTTCGGTGACCACGGAATCGGCGAAACGCTCGGGGTGGCTGGCGACGAACAGCAGGCGCCCGCGGGAATTGAGTTCCGACCAGGGCGTGCCCACCAGGTCGGGAACCACATAGAAGCTGGTCAGCAGGCTGTTGCCGGTCAGGTCATGGCACTGCGACAACACGTGAATCTTGTTGTGGATCTTCAGCTCGCGGGAGGCGTGCACGAAGGTCTCGTTACGAAAACTGTAGAACGGCTCGGAGTAGCCCGCCGACGCGACGATGGCCGAACAACCCACCAGACGACCGCTGGCGGTGTCTTCAAGGACGAAGAAATAGCTTTCCTCGCCATTGAAGCTGACTTCGGCGGCGAACGACGCTTCAGAGGCGGCGATCTTGTCGCCTAGGCGCTCGACATCGTCCGGCAGCGAGGTGACACCGATGGGGCTGTCGGCAGCCAGACGCTTGACCTCGTCCAGATCAGCCATTTGCGCGGGGCGCATGACCAGCATGGGTGTCACTCCTGTCATCGAATCTCGTGAGCAGGCAGCAAGCCAGGCCCGCTGCCGTTGATCGGCCCTGATCAGGCCTGGGTAAGCTGGACGACGGCGCGTTCGAAACGGTCCAGGCCTTCGTCGATGTCGGCGTCTTCGATCACCAGGCTAGGAGCGAAGCGCACGACGTCCGGGCCGGCCTGCAGGATCATCAGGTCCTGTTGTTCGGCGGCGTTGAAGAAGTCCTTGGCGCGGCCTTTCCAGGCGTCGGTCAATACGCAGCCCAGCAACAGGCCCATGCCGCGCACTTCACTGAAGATGCCGTACTTTTCGCCGATGGCTTGCAGGCGAGTCACGAAGCGCGTGTGCTTGGCACGGACACCGGCACGCACTTCAGGGGTGTTGATGACGTCCATCACCGCCTCGCCCACCGCACAGGCCAGGGCGTTGCCGCCGTAGGTGGTGCCGTGCACGCCCACGGAGAAGTGCTTGGCGAGCTTTTCAGTGGTCAGCATGGCGCCCATGGGGAAGCCGCCGCCCAGGCTCTTGGCGCTGGAGAGGATGTCCGGGGTCACGCCATAGTTGATATAGGTGAACAGCTCACCGCTGCGGCCCATGCCGCTTTGCACTTCGTCGAACACCAGCAGGGCATTGAACTGGTCGCACAGCGCGCGGGCGCCTTCGAGGTAGGCCTTGTCGGCCGGCAACACACCGCCCTCGCCCTGGATCGGTTCCAGCACCACGGCGCAGGTCTTGTCCGAGACCGCTGCCTTGAGCGCGGCCAGATCGTTGTAGGGGACGTGGGTGATGCCGGTGATCTTCGGGCCGAAACCGTCGGAATACTTGGGTTGACCGCCAACGCTGACGGTAAACAGAGTGCGGCCGTGAAAGCTGTTGGTGGCGGCGATGATCTCGTACTTCTCGGCACCGTAGTTGTCACTGGCGACGCGACGGGCCAGCTTGAAGGCGGCCTCGTTGGCTTCGGCACCGGAGTTGCAGAAGAACACGCGCTCGGCGAAGGTGGCGTCGACCAGCTTTTTGGCCAGGCGCAGGGCCGGCTCGTTGGTGAACACATTGGACACGTGCCACAGCTTGTTGGCCTGCTCGGTCAAGGCACCGACCAGCGCCGGATGGGCATGGCCCAGCACGTTGACAGCGATGCCGCCGGAGAAGTCGATGAGCTCACGCCCGGCCTGGTCCCAGACGCGAGAGCCTGCGCCGCGTACGGGAATGAATCCGGCCGGTGCATAGTTGGGAACCATTACCTGGTCGAAATCGGCGCGTTGCACCTGAGCATGCTCAACGGACATCAGAGTCTCCTGGAGAGAAACGCCGGCCGAGGACGGCAGGCGGTAAAAGGATTGTAAGGACTGCACGCCAGCGGACCTTGCCGCCAAGCGACAACTTCTTATAGCGGCAAACCCGGACTGCCGGGAGGTTGTCGACGATGCGACATATACCGTCACAAACGCGCAGTTTAAACGCTGTGACGGTGAATGGCACGGCTTGCACACATCCTCTGTAGCGAGGGGGCTTGCCCCCGAAAATCCGCAACTACCGCAGTACTTGAACAATGGCGCTGATTTGTGAGTTTTTCGGGAGCAAGCCCCCTCACCACAGGGGAGGTCAGCCGCGCTCGGCGGGCACCGGTGACAGTTCGAACGGGCTGCTGCTGCGGCGCTGGTTGCGGTCTTCCCGCGGGGTGGCGCCGAAAAAATTGCGATAGGCACTGGAAAAGTGCGGCCCGGACGAGAAGCCGCAGGACAGGCCGATCTGGATGATCGACTTGCTGGTCTGCATGAGCATCTGCCGTGCCTTGTTCAGGCGCAGCTCCAGGTAATACTGGCTGGGAACTCGATTGAGGTACTGCTTGAAGATCCGCTCCAGCTGGCGCCGCGACACGCACACGTGCTGGGCGATTTCGTCGGTGGTCAGCGGCTCTTCGATGTTGGCCTCCATCAACAGCACCGCCTGGGTCAGCTTGGGGTGGCTGGAGCCGAGGCGATTCTGCAGCGGAATGCGCTGGCGCTCGCCACCCTCGCGGATGCGCTCGACCACCAGTTCTTCCGACACCGCACCGGCCAGCTCGGCGCCGTGATCGCGGGCCAACACCGCCAGCAACAGGTCGAGCACCGACAAGCCGCCACAGGCGGTCATGCGGTCGCGGTCCCAGTCGAACAGGTGGCTGGTGGCGATGACCTTGGGGAAGCGCTCGGCGAAATCATCCTGCCAGCGCCAGTGCACCGCCGCGCGGTAGCCATCCAGCAGCCCCAGTTGCGCCAACGGGTAGACCCCGGCCGACAGCCCGCCGATGGCGCAACCAGTGCGCACCAGCTGTTTGAGCGCGCTGCTGAGCGGGCCGCTCAGGGCTGCCGGTGGCTCGTCGGCCAGCAGGAACAGCTTGCTGCAACCGTCCAGGCGCCCCGCCCAAGGCTCGCCCGGCAAACGCCACGCAGTGGCTTCGAGCGGCGCCTCGGCCTGCAGGAACAGCAGCTCGTAGCTGACATCCGGATGCACCCGCTGGGCCACGCGCAAGGCTTCTTCGGCGAGGGCCAAAGTCAGGGCCTTGGCGCTGGGCCAGATCAGAAATCCAATTCGTTGGGCTGTCATGGGATACGGTCCGAAACCTGTTCAATATCGCTGGCCGGATGCCGGGGCACCCTGGAAATTCTTTCCGGGCATACCGCGAGGTGCGCAGCATGCCCTGTTTCTTCGTCCGGTGTCAGCGGCGAAATGTATCAATGAATGATCCGGCCTATTTGAGGCTGCCGGAAAGAAACTGCTGCAAACGTTCGGACTGCGGGTTGCTCAGCACCTGGCGCGGATCGCCCTGCTCCTCGATACGCCCCTGATGCAGGAAAATCAGCTGATTGGACACTTCGCGGGCAAAGCCCATCTCGTGCGTGACGACCACCATGGTCCGGCCTTCCTGCGCCAGGCCTTTCATGACCTTGAGCACGTCACCCACCAGTTCGGGATCGAGCGCCGAGGTAGGCTCGTCGAACAGCATCACTTCAGGCTCGACCGCCAGCGCGCGGGCAATCGCCACCCGCTGCTGCTCGCCACCGGACATATGCCCGGGATAGGCGTCCTTGCGATGGCCGACGCCGACCTTGGCCAGATAATGCTCGGCCTTTTCCAGCGCCTCGCGCTTGCTCATGCCCAGCACGTGCACCGGTACTTCGATGACGTTTTCCAGGGCCGTCATGTGCGACCACAGATTGAAATGCTGGAACACCATGGCCAGCCGCGAACGCAGGCGTTGCAGCTGTTTGGGGTCGGCAGCCCGCAGTGCGCCGTCCTTGCCGGGCACCAGCTTGAGCTCTTCATTGTTGAGCAGGATGCGCCCGGCATGGGGCTGCTCCAGCAGGTTGATGCAGCGCAGGAAGGTGCTCTTGCCCGAACCGCTGGAGCCGATGATGCTGATCACATCACCGGCCTTGGCGGCCAGCGACACGCCCTTGAGCACTTCGTGACTGCCGTAGCGTTTGTGCAGGTCCTGAACTTCGAGTTTGTACATATTCAGCGGTCTCAATCGGCGCGCGGGCGCCCGTGACGAAAAAGGCTCAGTGACGCGGCGCCATATAGCCCAGCCAGCGGCGCTCGGCGCGCTTGAACAGGCGGACGAGAATGAAGGTCAGACCCAGATAGAACGCCCCGGCGGTGATGTACGCCTCGAAGGGGAAGTAATACTTGGCGTAGACCGTCTGCGCGGCACCGGTGATATCCATGAGGGTAACGATGGACGCCAGACTGGTGGTCTGCAGCATCATGATCACTTCGTTGCTGTATTGCGGCAGGGCCCGGCGCAATGCCGAGGGCAGCAGGATGCGCCGATACAACTGGCGCGGCGACATACCCATGGCCCTCGCCGCTTCGAGCTCACCAGGGGGTGTGGCCCGCAGGCTGCCGGCGATGATCTCGGCGGTGTAGGCACTGGTGTTGATGGCGAACGCCAGGCAGGCGCAGAAGGTCGCACTCTTGAGCAACGGCCACAGCAAGCTCTCGCGCACCGCCGCGAACTGCGACAGGCCGTAGTAGATCAGAAACAGCTGCACCAGCATCGGCGTGCCACGGATCACATAGGTGTAGAACCACGCTGGCCAGTTGATCAGGCGGTTCTTCGAGACCCGCATCAGCGCCAGCGGCAAGGCCGCCAGCAAGCCGAAAAACAGCGAGATGCCCAGCAGTTTGAGGGTTTCGAGCATGCCCCAGAAGTACAGTGGCAGGTTGGCCCAGACCACGTGGTAATCGAATATCACAGCAATGCCCTCACAGATCGGCCATCCGCACGCCCACCGAATAGCGGCGCTCGACCCAGCGCAGTACCAGCAGCGACACGCTGGTCAGCACCAGGTACATGCCGGCCACGGCGAGATAGAAGGTAAAGGGCTTGCCGGTCGCGTCACCGGCCTGCTTGGCCTTGAACATCATGTCTTGCAGGCCCACCACCGACACCAGCGCGGTGGCCTTGGTCAGCACCAGCCAATTATTGGTGAAGCCCGGGATCGCCAGGCGAATCATCTGCGGCACCAGCACCCGGAAAAACACCTTGAGGCTGCTCATGCCATAGGCGATACCGGCCTCGGCCTGGCCCTTGGGAATAGCCATGAAGGCACCACGAAAGGTCTCGGACAGATAGGCGCCGAAGATGAAGCCCAGGGTGAAGATGCCCGACACCAGCGGATCGAGATCGATGTAGTCGTCATGGCCCAACAGCGGCGCGACGGTATTGAGCAGCACCTGACCGCCATAGAAGATCAGCAGGATCAGTACCAGATCGGGGATGCCGCGGATCACCGTCGAATACAGGTCGCCCAGCCACGCCACCCAGCGCACCGGCGACAGGCGCATGGCCACGCTCACCAGCCCCAGCACGACGGCCAGCGCCATCGAGCACAGGGCCAGCTCCAGGGTCAACCATGCTCCGTCGAGAATGACGGCACCGTAACCGCTCAGCACAGGCAAAAGCCTCTGGTCATCGAAAGGTTCTCCAGCAGAATGAAAAAATGGCATGCGCCACGCCAGACCCGGCAGCGCACACCATTGCGGCTCCTGTAGCGAGGGGCCTTGCCCCCGATCAGGCGCTAGCCGTTATTGGCCGTAGATATCGAAGTTGAAGTACTTGTCCTGGATCTTCTTGTAGGTGCCGTTCGCGCGGATCGCGGCGATGGCGGCGTTCAAGCGATCCAGATCGGCCTGATCACCCTTGCGCACCGCGATGCCGATGCCGTCGCCAAAATACTTGGCGTCGGTGAACGCGGGACCGGTGAAAGCGTAGCCCTTGCCGGCGTCGGTGTTGAGGAAACCGTCCTGAAGCAGGGTGGCATCGGCCAGGGTGCCGTCGAGACGACCGGCGCTGACGTCCAGGTAGATTTCGTTCTGCGAGCTGTAGGGTTTGACCTCGACACCCAGCGGCTGCAGCACCTCGGTGGCGAAGCGCTCGTGGATCGAGCCGCGCTGCACACCGATGACCTTGCCCTTGAGCTCGGCCATGCCGTCGCTGATCGTGATGCCCTGCTTCATCACCAGGCGCGCCGGGGTGTTGTAGTACTTGTTGGTGAAGTCCACCGATTGCTTGCGCTCATCGGTGATCGACATGGACGACAGGATGGCGTCGATCTTGCGCACCTTGAGCGCCGGGATCAGCCCGTCGAACGGCTGCTCGACCCAGGTGCACTTGGCTTTCATCTCGGCGCACAGGGCGTTGCCGATGTCGTAGTCGAAACCGACGATGCTGCCATCCGGGGCCTTGGAAGCGAACGGAGGATAAGCTGCCTCGATACCGATCTTCAGCGGTTTTTCATCGGCGAAGGCCGACATCGACAGCACGGACAATGCCAGGGCACCAAACAGGGCGAGCTTCTTCATAGGTGAAGACTCCAACGAAAGCGGGCAGTAAAAAGCAGAATGGGCACGAACCCAGTATGCGAGGGGATACAGACACGAATGAAATCGGCCGCCGATCAGGGTCGACGATTGACGCGCATTTTAACGACCGATGGCCAGTCGATATTTCCTCAATGCGACAAGAAGTTACAGATGCACCAAGTTGGCGCCGAGCGGGAGTTGACTAACGTCGGATATTCTGAAATCACCACCGATCCTGTAGCGAGGGGGCTCACCCCCGAAAAGTTTTCACCCGCCCGCCAACGCGAGCCAGTGGATTTTTCGGGGGCAAGCCCCCTCGCTACAGTGTGATCAAGCGGCTTTCATGGTCTTGTGGGTATCGATCAAGTGCTGCACCACGCCCGGATCGGCCAGGGTCGAGATATCTCCCAGGGCGTCGTATTCCCCGGTGGCGATCTTGCGCAGGATGCGGCGCATGATCTTGCCCGAACGGGTCTTCGGCAAGCCCGGTGCCCACTGGATCACGTCCGGCGAGGCGATCGGGCCGATCTCCTTGCGTACCCAGTTCTTCAGCTCCAGGCGCAGGGCCTCGCTGGGCTCCTCACCACCATTGAGGGTTACATAGACGTAGATGCCCTGGCCTTTGAGGTCATGGGGCACGCCCACCACCGCGGCTTCGGCGACCTTCGGATGGGCGACCATGGCGCTCTCGATCTCGGCCGTGCCCATGCGGTGCCCGGACACGTTGAGCACGTCGTCCACCCGCCCGGTGATCCAGTAGTAGCCATCTTCATCGCGCCGCGCGCCATCACCGGTAAAGTACATGCCGCGAAAGGTCTTGAAGTAGGTGTCGACGAAGCGATCATGATCGCCATACAGGGTGCGCGACTGGCCCGGCCAGGAGTCGAGGATCACCAGATTGCCTTCGTTGGCGCCTTCGATGATGTTGCCCAGGTTGTCCACCAGTGCCGGCACCACGCCGAAGAACGGCTTGGTCGCCGAACCTGGCTTGAGGCCGATAGCGCCTGGCAACGGACTGATGAGGATGCCGCCGGTCTCGGTCTGCCACCAGGTATCGACGATCGGGCAGTGCTGCTTGCCGATAGTGTTGTAATACCAGTTCCAGGCCTCGGGGTTGATCGGCTCGCCCACCGAACCCAGCAGGCGCAGGCTCGAACCGTCGGCGCCTTCGACCGCCTTGGTGCCCTCGGCCATCATTGCGCGGATCGCCGTAGGCGCGGTGTAGAGAATATTGACCTTGTGCTTGTCGACGATCTTCGACAAGCGGGTGATGTCCGGATAGTTGGGCACCCCTTCGAACAGCAAGGTGGTGGCGCCGTTGGCCAATGGCCCGTAGACGATGTAGCTGTGGCCGGTGACCCAGCCGACGTCGGCGGTGCACCAGTAGATGTCACCCGGCTTGTAGTCGAACACTCGCTCGTGGGTCAGCGCGGCATAGACCAGATAGCCGCCGGTAGTGTGCAGCACGCCCTTGGGCTTGCCGGTGGAACCGGAGGTGTAGAGGATGAACAGCGGCTCTTCGGCGCCCATTTCCTTGGGCAGGCAATGGCTGGAGGCTACCTTCATCAGGTCTTCGTACCAGATGTCGCGATGCTGGTGCCAGGCGATGTCGCCGCCGGTGCGCTTGCAGACGATGATCTTCTGCACGCTCTTGGTTTCGGGGTTGGTCAGCGCCAGATCGACGTTGGCCTTGAGCGCCGTGCGCTTGCCGCCGCGCAGGCCTTCGTCGGCGGTGATCACGACTTTGGACTGGCAGTCGATGATGCGCCCGGCCAGGGCCTCCGGCGAGAAGCCGCCGAACACTACCGAGTGGATGGCACCGATGCGCGTACAGGCCAGCATCGCCACCACGGCCTCGGGGATCATCGGCATGTAGATGGTCACCACATCGCCGCGGTGCACGTCCTGGCCACGCAGGGCGTTGGCGAACTTGCAGACTTGTTCGTGCAGTTCGCGGTAGGTGATGTTGCGATGCTCCGAGGGGTCATCGCCTTCCCAGATGATCGCGACCTGATCGCCACGCTCTGCGAGGTGGCGGTCCAGGCAGTTGTGGGACACGTTGAGGGTACCGTCGGCAAACCATTTGATATCGACATGGTGATCGTCGAAGGAAGTCTGCTTGACCGTGGTGAAGGGTTTGATCCAGTCCAGACGCTGGGCCTGTTCACGCCAGAACCCATCAGGGTTGATCACCGACTGCTGGTACATCGCCTTGTAGGTCGCTTCGTCCGTCAGGGTGTTGGCCGCTACTTCGGGGCGAACCGGATAAAGGGAAGCCGCACTCATCATTAGGTTCCTCAGCACAATCGTTGTTTTTGTATGGCCGTGTTGTAAGCCGGATCCCCGCTCATGGCCATTCGACAATGGTAGTAAAGCAAGGGTAGCCAATTATTCATGCGAGGCAGGGAGACGTAAAAGGTTCACCGTGGCCGGTGGGTTCAATGCCCCTCGCTCACCCCGTAGGCGCGCAGCTTGTTGGCGATGGTGGTATGGGACACGCCCAGGCGCTTGCCCAGGGAGCGACTGGTGCCGAAATCGCGGTACAGGCGCTCGAGCACGGCTTTTTCGAAGCGCCCGACGATTTCACCGAGGTCACCGTCCAGCGAAAACTCGCCCAGCGGCGGGTGCTCGCCGAAATCCGCCAGGCGCAGGTGCTCGGCGCGGATCAAGCGGCCATCGCTGAGCGACACCGCCTGGAACAGCACGTCTTCGAGTTGGCGCACATTGCCGGGCCAGTGGTAGAGCCGCAGCCTGTCCTGGGCGCTGGGCAACAAGGTCGGCAGCGGGCAGCCGATCTGATGGCTGGCCTGGCTGAGGAAGTGCCGCTCCAGCTCGCCGAGGCCATCCATGCACTCGCGCAAGGGCGGAATATCCAGGGTCAGCACACTGAGGCGCCGGTGCAGCTCCTGGCTGAACTCGCCCAGATGGCTGCTGGCGGCGAGGTCTATCTGGGTCGAGCAAATGATGCGCACGTCCAGCGCGACCTGCTGTTCGCTGCCGACCCGGCAGAACCAGCCCTGCTGTAGATAGCTGAGCAATTTCGCCTGCAGCCGCGGGCTCAACGCACCGACGCCGTCGATCAGCAGACTGCCACCGGCCGCCAGCTCCAACAGCCCGAGACGGCCGTCGCTGCGCGCTCCCTCGAATGCCGCCGGGCCGTAGCCGAACAACTCGGTGTCGATCATCGGCTCCGAGAGGTCGGCACAGTTGAGCACCATGAACGGCGCCTGGGCCCGCGGGCTGAGAAAGTGACAGGCACGGGCGAGGAGTTTCTTGCCGGTGCCGGGCTCGCCACTGATCAGCAGCGGGGCGTCCACGGTGGCCATGCGCTGCGCCGCCTCGACCACTGCGGTCAGGGCCCGTGAGCTGTGAAAGATACTGTCGAAGCCATGCAGCTCGCGCTTGCGCACCTGATAGATGTCCTCGCCCACGTGATCGGCACGGTGCAGGGTCAGCACCGCACCGGCCAGGCTGTCGCCGTCGGTCGTCGGCACATCCACGGGCGCGATATCCGCCAGATAGGTACCGCCGCAGACGTTCATCCGCAGGCCCTGAACCGCCGAGGCATTGGCGCCCAGCAGGTCCGCCAAGTGCACATCGTCGGTGTAATGCGCCAGCTCCAGGCCCGGCAACTGATCGGCCGGTACCTCGAGCAACTGCACCGCCGCGCGATTGGCGGCGACGATGCCACCGTCACGGTCGATGGACAGCACCGGGTCGCGCAGCGCGCCCAACAAGGTATCGAGCTCGGTACGCTGGCGCTCGCTGGGCATCAGGTGCACGCTACGCAAGCGCACCACGCCGGCGATGGCCAACAAGGGTGCGGAAATTGCCTGGAATTCGTCTCGCGTCAGTTGCGGACAGCGCAGGTACAGCACCTCGTTGCTTTTACCCGCGACTTCGGTACGCGACACCTGAATACCCTGCGCAACCAGCAGGTCGAGGATGTCGCGCAGAATGCCGATTCGATTCTGGCAATGAACCTTGATACGCATGGTTGATCCTTAATTATCATGAAGCACGCATCGGGCTGACACGCAAAAGCCGCGTAAAGAATAGATGACAAATCCAACCGTCTGTCCGTTACGCGGGTCGTCCGTCGCTGGATCTACCGTTCGTCGGCAATGCCGCTGTCCAATCCGCCCGCCACTCCTTAGGAGCGCCTGATGACGACCCTCGATAAAGCCCAATGCGAGCCCTGCCGCGCCGACTCCCCGCAGGTCGACGCGGTGCAGTCGCCTGCCCTGCTGCGTCAGCTTCCGGGCTGGCAGGTAGAGAATCGATACGGTATCGATCAACTGGAAAAAAGCTTCGGCTTCGAGAATTTTCGCCAGGCGCTGGACTTCACCAACGCCGTGGGCGAACTGGCCGAAGCCGAAGATCACCACCCGGCCCTGCTGACCGAGTGGGGCAAGGTCACCGTCACCTGGTGGACCCATTCGATCAAGGGGCTGCACCGCAATGATTTCATCATGGCGGCGCGCACGGAGCAGGCCTTTATCGCATCCAGCGGCGCTTAGTCAGCGCACATCCCCACGCAGCGCCTGCACCTGCTCGCGCAGACGCCCGGGCATCAGCGCGTCGGCTGCGGCGGGTTGCCCGGCAACCACCGTGACACGGGACCACAGGCGCCGGAACACGCCCTTGTTGGGGTCTCGGCTGAAAAAGCTGCCCCACAGCCCTTGCAGCGCCATGGGGATCACCGGCACCGTGCTGGACTTGAGGATCGTGGTGACGCCGCCCTTGAACTCGTTCATTTCGCCGTCGGAGGTCAGCTTGCCTTCGGGGAAAATGCACACCAGTTCGCCGTCCGCCAGATACGCCTGAATGCGCGCGAACGCCTGCTCGTAGACCTGCTGGTCCTCGCTGCGGCCGGCAATGGGAATCGCCCCGGCGGTGCGGAAGATGAAGTTGAGCACCGGTAGGCGGTAGATCTTGTAATACATCACGAAGCGAATCGGCCGACGCACCGCGCCACTGATCAGCAGTGCATCGACGAACGACACGTGATTGCACACCAGCAGCGCCGCGCCCTCTTCTGGAATCAGCTCGAGATCCCGGTGCTCCACGCGGTACATCGAATGCCCGAGCAGCCAGATCAGGAAGCGCATGGTGAATTCCGGCACGATGCGGAAGATGTACGCACTGACCAGCACGTTAAGCAGCGACACCACCAGAAACAGCTGCGGGATCGACAGTTTGGCCAGGCTCAACAGCAGGATCGAGACAATCGCCGACACCACCATGAACAGCGCGTTAAGGATGTTGTTGGCGGCAATCACCCGCGCCCGTTGATGCTCAGGCGTGCGCGACTGAATCAACGCGTACAGCGGCACGATATAGAAGCCACCGAACACCCCCAGGCCGAGAATATCGAACAGCACCCACCAGGCCTGACCGATCGCCAGCACTTGAGTCCAGCTCAGGGACGCATCGCTGGCCGGAAAGCCGTCTGAATGCCACCACAGCAGCAGGCCGAACAAGGTCAGGCCGAAGGCGCCGAACGGCACCAGGCCGATCTCCACCTTGCGCCCCGACAGCCGCTCGCAGAGCATCGAGCCCAGGGCAATGCCCACCGAAAAGACGGTGAGGATCAAGGTCACCACGGTTTCGTCACCGTCCATCCACTGCTTGGCGTACGCGGGAATCTGGGTCAGGTAGATGGCCCCGACGAACCAGAACCACGAGTTGCCGACGATCGAGCGGGAGACCGCTTTGGTCTGCCCCAGCCCCATGCGCAAGGTGGCGGCGGTCTGGCTGAAGACGTTCCAGTTGATGGGCATATCTGGCGTCGACGCCGCCGTGCGCGGAATCCCGCGACTGGCCAGGTACCCCAGCACCGCGATGGCGACGATCGCCACGCCGACGATCGGCTGGTAGTGGGTATTGGACATGATCACGCCGGCGCAGATGGTGCCGGCCAGAATCGCCAGAAAGGTGCCCATTTCCACCAGGCCGTTGCCGCCCACCAGCTCTTCGGGCTGCAGCGCCTGGGGCAGGATCGAATACTTGACCGGCCCGAACAGCGCCGAATGGGTGCCCATGGCGAACAGCGCCAGCAGCATCATCGACAGGTGGTCGAACATGAACCCCGTCGCGCCCACCGCCATGATCAGGATCTCGGCGAGTTTGATCAGCCGGATCAGGCTGTCTTTGGGGTATTTTTCGCCGAACTGACCGGCCAGTGCCGAGAACAGAAAGAACGGCAGGATGAACAGCATCGCGCACAGATTGACCCAGATGGAGCGGTCACCGTCGATGTTGAGCTTGTAGAGAATGGCGAGGATCAATGATTGCTTGAACACGTTGTCGTTGAACGCGCCCAGCGATTGCGTCACGAAAAACGGCAGAAAGCGCCGTTTGCCCAACAGACTGAATTGCGACTGGCTCATCGTCCCTGTTACCTGTGTGGCGCCGGAGGTCGGCCGAATAAGGCCAAATGCGGCTTAGCCTTATCGATTGGATTGCCGATGTCCACAAAAAGCCACAACACAGGGGGATCATTCTGCCAGCGCAGCCGCCGCCGGCTTGCGCCGCAGGCCGAACAAGGCCAGCACGCACAGGCTGATCAAGCCGATGGCATAACCATCGCTGGTGGCGATCAGGCCGAACCGCTGCACGGCAAAGCCCGCACACAAGGCCGGCAGACAGAACGCCAGGTAGCTCAGGACATAAAAAGTCGCCATCAGGCCCGCACGCTCATGGGCCAGGGCCAAGGGCATGACACTGCGCACCGAACCGAGGAAACCACTGCCGAAGCCGGCCCCGGCGACCACGGTGCCGATAAAGAACAGCAATACCCCACCACTGTGCATGGCCAGCAGGATCAGCACCGCGCCTGAAGCCAGCAAGCTTGCGCCCAGCACCAGACTGCGTTGCGCCGCACCGTGGCGCATCACGGCGATGGCCGCCGCACCACTGAGCGTCATGGTCGCCACCAGCGCGCCGCCGAGCAGATTGGAGGTCAAGCCGGTGGCGGCCCGCACCAGGGACGGCGCCAGCGACAGGAAAAAACCGCCCAGCGACCAGGTCGCCACATCCACCGGCAGCATCCGCAGCAACGCCTGACGCGCCTGCGGTGGCACACTCAACGCCGGGCGCAACGAAGCGAGAGCACCAGGCTGCGGGCTGACGCTTTCGCGCAGGCGCCAGAGCAGCAGCACTTGCACCACGAAACAGCCGAGCACGGCGATGTAGGAAAGCTGCAACGGCCAGGGTGCATATTGCAGCAGCAAGCTGGTGCCGAAGGCACCGACCGCCATGCCGATCAAGGGCGACAGGCTGTTGATCAAGGGCCCCTTGTCCCGGTGATAATCGATCAAGGCCGCGCCCAGCACGCTGGTGGCCATGCCGGTGGCGAAGCCCTGCAACAGGCGCGCGGCAATCAACCAGGCGACACTGTCGGCATAGATGAACAGCAGCATCGAGGGTATTTCCAGGATCAACGCCAGCAGCAATACCGGGCGTCGGCCCAGGTAGTCGGACAGCGAGCCCACGGTGAGCAAGGCCACCAACAGGCTGAACGCATAGACGGCGAAGATCAGCGTCAGGGTCCCGGAGGAAAACCCCCAGGCTTCCTGATACAAATGATAAAGCGGCGTCGGCGCACTGGAGGCCGCGAGAAAGCTCACCAGAATGAACGACAGATAGACCAGCGCCGTACGGTCGGCGAACCCGCGGGGTGCCGGGGTGACGGGTGATGCAGTGGATTCGGCGGACATGTACAGGCCACTCCCTTTAAAGCTATATTTTTGCGTTAAGGGAGTCTGTACCCATCCCGCGCTTAAAGCAAACGCTTTGTGTTAAGGTCACGCCATGGCTATTAAAGAAGGTATTCGCACGGGCGGCCGCAGTGCTCGTGTGCAGGAATCGATCCATGCGGCGGTCCGCGCCCTGCTCGACGAGCAGGATCGCGCTTCCCTGACCGTGCCGCAAATCGCCGCGCGCGCAGGGGTCACGCCGTCGACCATCTACCGCCGCTGGGGCGACCTCACCGCCCTGCTGGCCGACGTTGCGGTCTCGCGCCTGCAGCCGGACAGCGGGCCGCTGGACACCGGTTCGCTGCGCGGCGATCTGCTGGCGTGGGCCGAGCAATACCTCGACGAGATGAATTCCGAACCGGGCCGCAACATGGCGCGCGACATCGTCAGCAGTTGTAGCTCGGGTTACTGCACCACCATCCTGCGAGGTCAGTTGCAGGCGATCATCGACCGCGCCCAGGCCCGTGGCGAAGTCGCTCCCGACGCTGACCGGCTGCTTGACCTGATCGTCGCGCCCATTCTCTTTCGTCTGCTGTTCGCTGAAGCGCCGGCGACCGCCGAGCATGTTCAGGGGCTGGTCGACAGCAGCCTCTGCGACCTTGGTCGGCGCTGACGAAAAACCTGCCGCGTGGCAGACTGCGTGATGCCCACTCATACGCATAAACCCCTGTAGCGAGGGAGCTTGCTCCCGATAACATGGGGTCAACTGCATCCAGTGCGCTGACGGACCGCAATCGGAGGCAAGCCTCCTCGCTACAGGGTTCGGTACCCCTTTTGTTCTGGAGCTGATCGATGTCGCTGTCCAGCGGGCTGATTGCTGCGGCCGCCCTGGTCTATATGGCCGTCATGCTTGCCATTGCCTCTTACGGCGACCGTCGCCGCGTGCCGCTGCGCCCGCGTGTGCGCGCCTGGGTCTACAGCCTGTCGCTGGCGGTGTACTGCTCAAGCTGGACCTTCTTCGGTGCCGTCGGCCAGGCCGCCGAGCAGCTCTGGTCGTTCCTGCCCATCTACCTTGGCCCCTTGCTGCTGATGCTGCTGGCACCCTGGGTGCTGCAAAAGATGGTGCTGATCAGCAAACAGGAAAACATCACCTCCATCGCTGACTTCATCGCCGCGCGGTATGGCAAATCCCATGCTCTGGCGGTGGCCGTGGCGCTGATCTGCCTGGTCGGGGTGCTGCCTTATATCGCGTTGCAGCTCAAAGGCATCGTGCTGGGGGTCAACCTGCTGATCGGCGAGGGTCCGGACGCCGCCGGTATCCATGTGCAAGACACCGCCATGGTGGTGTCGCTGGTGCTGGCGCTGTTTACCATCGCCTTCGGCACCCGCTCCCTGGACGTCACCGAACACCATCGCGGCATGATGATGGCCGTCGCCTTCGAGGCCATCGTCAAGCTACTGGCATTCATCGCGGTGGGGGTATTCGTCACCTACGGCGTGTACGACGGTTTCGGTGATCTGGTCAGCCAGGCCAAGCTGACGCCGCGCCTGGAAACCTACTGGCAGGAGACGGTCAACTGGCCCTCGCTGGTGGTGCAGAGTGGCGTCGCCATGATGGCGATCATCTGCCTGCCGCGGCAATTCCACGTCACCGTGGTCGAAAACATCGAACCGCAGGATCTGCGCCTGGCGCGCTGGGTGTTCCCCGCCTACCTGGTGCTCGCCGGGTTGTTCGTGGTGCCCATCGCCCTGGCCGGGCAGATGCTGCTGCCGGCGTCGGTGATCCCCGATTCCTTCGTCATCAGTCTGCCGCTGGCCCTGGCGCATCCGGCGCTGGCGATGCTCGCCTTCATCGGCGGTGCTTCGGCCGCCGCCGGTATGGTCATCGTCGCCAGCGTGGCCCTGTCGACCATGGTTTCCAACGACATCCTGCTGCCATGGTTGCTGCGCCGCCAGAGCGCGGAGCGGCCGTTCGAGCTGTTTCGCCATTGGATGCTGACCGTCAGGCGCGTCAGCATCGTGGTGATCATGCTGCTGGCGTACGTGAGCTACCGCTTGCTGGGCTCCACCACCAGCCTGGCGACCATCGGCCAGATCGCCTTTGCCGCGATCACCCAACTGGCACCGGCGATGATCGGTGCGCTGTACTGGAAGCAAGCCAACCGCCGCGGCGTGGTCGCGGGGCTCGCGGCTGGAGTGCTGCTGTGGTTCTACGCGCTGGTGCTGCCGCTGGTGGCCCACGGCCTGCAATGGCCACTGATGGCCTTCCCGGGCTTGAGCTGGCTGCAAAGCAATCCGTGGAGCCTGCCGATCTCACCCCAGACTCAAGGCGTGGTGTTGTCGCTGGCGGGCAACTTCGTGCTGTTCGTCTGGGTCTCGGTGCTGACCCGCACGCGGGTTTCCGAACACTGGCAGGCGGGGCGCTTCGTCGGCCAGCAAATCGCTGCGCGGCCCAATAGCCGCACCTTGCTGGCGGTACAGATCAACGATCTGCTGCAACTGGCCGAGCGCTTTGTGGGGCAAGAGCGCGCGCGGCAGAGCTTCACGCGCTTTGCTGCGCGGCAGAACAAGCCCTTCAACCCGACGCAGAACGCCGACCGCGACTGGATCGCCCACACCGAGCGCCTGCTGGCCGGGACCCTGGGCACCTCGTCGACCCGGGCGGTGGTCAAGGCCGCCATCGAAGGCCGCGAGATGCAACTCGAGGACGTAGTGCGCATCGCCGATGAAGCCTCCGAGGTGCTGCAGTTCAACCGCGCGCTGCTGCAAGGCGCAATCGAGAACATCAACCAGGGCATCAGTGTGGTCGACCAGTCGTTGCGCCTGGTGGCCTGGAATCGGCGCTATCTGGAGTTATTCAATTACCCGGACGGTTTGATCGCCGTCGGCCGCCCGATCGCCGACATCATTCGCTTCAACGCCGAGCGCGGCTTCTGCGGCCCAGGCGAACCCGAGGTGCATGTGGCGCGGCGCCTGCATTGGATGCGTCAGGGGCGCGCGCACACGTCCGAACGGCCGTTCCCCAATGGCCAGGTCATCGAGCTGATCGGCAACCCGATGCCGGGCGGCGGCTTCGTCATGAGTTTCACCGACATCACCGCCTTCCGCGAAGCCGAACGGGCGCTCAAGAATGCCAACGAGGGCCTGGAGCAACGGGTGGCCGAACGGACCCACGAACTGTCCCAGCTCAACCTCGCCCTGACTGAGGCCAAGGGCACCGCCGAAGCCGCCAACCAGTCGAAAACCCGCTTTCTGGCGGCCGTTGGCCATGACCTGATGCAGCCGCTCAATGCCGCGCGGCTATTCTCCGCCGCCCTCTCCCATCAAGGCGAGGAGTTGTCCGAGCAGGCCCAGCAATTGGTGCAGCACATGGACAGCTCGCTGCGCTCGGCCGAGGACCTGATCAGCGATCTGCTGGACATCTCGCGCCTCGAAAACGGCAAGATCACGCCTGAACGCAAGCCTTTCGCGGTCAACGAGCTGTTCGCCACCCTCGGCGTCGAGTTCCAGGCGCTGGCCCGCGAACAGGGCCTGACGTTCAAGGTGCATGGCAGTGACCTGCGCATCGACAGCGACCAGAAACTGCTGCGGCGCATCCTGCAGAACTTTCTCACCAACGCCTATCGCTACGGCTCTGGCACGGTGCTGCTGGGCGTGCGGCGCAAGGCCGGGCAGTTGAGCCTCGAGGTGTGGGATCGCGGCCCTGGCATCGCCGAGGACAAACTGCAGGTGATCTTCGAGGAGTTCAAACGCCTGGACAGCCATCAGACCCGCGCCGAGAAAGGCCTCGGCCTGGGGCTGGCGATCGCCGAAGGCCTGTGCCGCGTGCTCGGCCACGAACTGCAAGTGCGTTCATGGCCCGGACGCGGCAGCGTGTTCAGCGTGCGCGTGCCACTGGCGGTGGCCGCCGCCGGTGTGGCCGCCATCGTCCCCCACGCGGGTGACACCCTGGGCGGCACGCGGGTGCTGTGCGTCGACAACGAAGACAGCATCCTGATCGGCATGCAGAGCCTGCTCAGCCGCTGGGGCTGTCAGGTCTGGACGGCGCGCAACCGCGACGAATGCCAACATCTGTTCGCCGGTGGCCTGCGCCCGCAACTGGCGCTGGTAGACTTTCATCTGGATGCGGGCGACACCGGAACCGAGCTGATGGCCTGGCTGCGCACCTGCCTCAACGAGCCGGTGCCTGGCGTGGTCATCAGTGCCGACGGGCGCCCTGAAACGCTCGCCCTGGTGCACGCCGCCGGCCTCGACTACCTGGCCAAGCCGGTCAAGCCGGCGGCGTTGCGAGCCTTACTCAATCGGCACTTGAGCCACGTCTGAGGGGCGCTCGGGGGTTTCATCGGTGGTGGGGGCATGGGCGTCTTCCATGGCGCGCTCCAGCAAGTCGGCCGGCAAGCTCTTGCTGGCCCGGGCGCCGAGCAACTTCAATTGTTCGCTGCGGCTGACCAGGTTGCCGCGCCCTTCGGTGAGCTTGTTGCGCGCCGAACTGTAGGCCTTGTCCAGTTGCTGCAGGCGATTGCCGACTTCGTCCAGATCCTGAATGAACAGCACGAACTTGTCGTACAGCCACCCTGCCCGCTCGGCGATCTCGCGGGCGTTCTGGCTTTGCCGCTCTTGTTTCCACAGGCTGTCGATCACCCGCAAGGTCGCCAGCAAGGTGGTGGGGCTGACGATCACGATCTGGCGGTCGAAGGCCTCCTGGAACAATCCCGGCTCAGCCTGCAGCGCCGCCGAAAAGGCGGCTTCGATCGGCACGAACAGCAGCACGAAATCCAGGCTGTGCAAGCCCTCGAGGCGGTTGTAGTCCTTGCCTGAAAGCCCTTTGACGTGATTGCGCAAAGACAGCACGTGTTGTTTGAGCGCCGCCTGCGCCACCGCCGGATCATCGCAGGACACGTACTGCTGGTACGCCGTGAGGCTCACCTTGGAGTCGACCACTACCTGCTTGTCCCCAGGCAGCATGATCAGCACGTCGGGCTGAAAGCGCTCGCCGTCAGGGCCCTTGAGGCTGACCTGGGTCTGGTACTCGCGGCCCTTTTCAAGGCCGGCGTGCTCAAGGACTCGCTCGAGGATCAACTCCCCCCAGTTGCCTTGGGTCTTCTGGCCCTTGAGCGCCTGCGTGAGGTTTTTCGCCTCGTCGCCCAGGCGCAGATTGAGCTGCTGCAGACGCTCCAGCTCCTTGGCCAGGGAAAAGCGCTCACGGGCCTCCTGCTGGTAGCTTTCCTCGACGCGTTTTTCGAACGACTGGATGCGTTCCTTGAGCGGATCGAGCAACTGCCCGAGGCGCTGCTGGCTGGTCTCGGCGAAGCGCTGTTCGCGCTCATCGAAGATTTTGCCGGCCAGCTCGGCGAACTGCGCACGCAACTCGTCCCGCGAACCCTGTAGGTCGGCGAGGCGCTGCTGATGGCTTTCCTGTTGTTCGCGCAACTCGGCATTGAGGCCCGCGCATTGGGCGTCCAGGCGCCGCAGTTCGGCCTCCCGCGCAGTACGCTCCAGCGACCAGGCATGGGCTGCGTCACGGGCATTGTCGCGGTCGATCTGCAGCAGCTCGAGTTCCCTGGCCTGGGCCGCCAGCGACGACTGCTTGAGGGCATTGGCCTGGCTCAAGTCGCTGATTTCGTCACGGCTGCTTTCAAGCTGCGCGGCCAGGCCATCCTGGGCCATTTGCGCCGTGGCCAGGCGTTCGTCCATCAGCGCCAGCTCGCCTTGCGAGGCCATGACTCGCCGCTGCAGAGTCCAGGCCAGCGCCACACAGGGCACCGCCGCTGCCAGCAGCCCCCACACCATACTGGTGATATCCACCGCCATAACCGCACCATCCACACATTGAAGGCGCCAGTCTGAGGCCGACGACGCCCACAGGCAAACGCGGCGCCAATGATGATCAGTCGCGCAACAGGATGGCGCACAGTGACGTGGGCTAAAAAAGGCTCTATCGATAGATTTTTTCTTTCGATACACTTTTTTTCGCCATTCTCGGAACGGGATCGGACACGGCGGAAAATTGCCACGCGCACTGGTGGGACCAAGCACAAAATCACCGCTTCGGCCGATCCAGGACCGCCACCCGCGATCTAGAGCAACCGCGCGGGACAATCCACAGAAGCTGTGGATAACTCAGTGGACAACCCTCCCTCACGCCCCGCAAAGGCTTATGGGACGGGGCCTGCGGTCAAACTGTCGATTTTTTCACCAATTAAAAAAAGCGTTTTTTTTCATTGACTTAAATTTGCAAAAACGGTTAGCCCGACGCGGAACCGTTCTTGTTACCAGCAAGTGACACTTTGGACCGCAATGTGCACAACCGCCCTAAAGGAAGGCGATGGCGCGCACCAATAGTGCCCTCCGGCACACCACTGTTGAAACATCCAGTCTATTACGGGGGGTTTGCAAGTTTCCTGAAAAAATGCACACTGGTTGGCTGTTCGTCGGGTAGTTTTTGCTTGATTTCAAAAACGACTTGCGATAGGCCCAGTCGATCAGGTAGGCTTCTCCGCAGTTAGTACCAAGCTGAAAGTCAATTTTGGCCGTCGCTGTCCTCCAGCCCCTTCTTCCGCCGCCTGCCAGCGCATTGCCGTTGCAGTCTCGCGAATCTCCGCGCTGAACCAAGGACCACCTCCGGCCTACACGATGGTTTCCAGGTAACCCCTGCCTCCCGCTTCACATGGATGAAGCACATCACGGAGCAGCTGCGTTATCCGGCAAAACCAAGCCGCAGATTGATCAGGATATCCACCCAGGGCGACGGACCTTTTCCCTGACGTGTCGCCTGTCACCCCACGTACCGACCTGTCGCCTCAACAGCCATCACTTATTCCGGCGTTGCCCGACAGATTTGTTCCAGCCAGGTTCTTCGTACGGCCATTGGTGGTCGGCGTTTGCTGGAACGTTTTCGATTTGCGCGGATCCTATCCGCGTATTCAGCAGGAACACCCATAACATGACCCACACTTTTCATACCCAGGATGCCATCCGCACCCTCACCAACGCTTTTGCCCCCCTGGACTGCCTGATCGTGGCAGCTCGCAACGGCTGCTTCAGCTTCACCCTGGTCGACGAGCACGGCATTGCCCGTCGCAGCGAACGCCTGTATCCGGAGCAGTACGCCAGTGCCGCACCGCTGCAAGCGATCATCGATCGTACCCGTCAGGCACTGGTTGCCTGACGCGGGTTTGACCACCCATCGAATTCCCCTCGAAACAAGCCTTTACATTATCTTTCTCTGACTACACTCGAACTTGAGCGGCAGGAGCCGCTTACAGGCGGGCCCCCGATCCACCGCTGCCAGGCGCCGGGCCCGCCGTTCTTTAGTCAGGGAAACGATCCCCCTGTTGAAACGCTTTGTATTGAATGAGCCCGCGACTGTCGATGACCTTTGTGGGATCTTCCGTGCGCCGTCGAACCAGGGAGCCGGTCCATGCATGACGCCAATAATGAGTGACGCAAAAGTGAGCAAACAAACGTTTGATCATCACTGCTGCGCATTCGCTGATGGTGTTTCATTCAAGACACAAATAAAGGCCCCCTGCTAGTCGGATTGTCCTACAAAACCGCTCTATCTCGTGCGATTCAGCCTATAGCGCTAATGTGAAAATGTTGGTAGTTTCGCCTTGGTGATCACCATGGAGTTCAACAATAATGAAAAAAGCAATGATCAAGACCACCCTTAGTCTCGCAGTGACTCTTGCCTCCACTCAACTCTTCGCTTCCGGCTTCGCCCTGAACGAACAAAGCATCAGCGGCATGGGTGTCGGCTTCGCCGGCCGCTCTTCTTCCGCCGAAGATGCCAGCACCGTATTCGGCAACCCTGCCGGTATGTCGCGCCTCAAACGTGAGCAATTCACCGTCGGTACCGCAGCGGTCATCGCCAAGACCGACATCTCCGGCAGCAGCACCACTACCCGTGGTACCAACGACGGCGACATGGTCCCCGTGGTCGGCGTGCCCATGGGCTACTACGTCAAACCCATCGACGATCACTGGACAGTGGGTTTCGGCGTGTATGCCCCCTTCGGCCTGAAAACCGAATACGAGAACGGCTTCCAGGGCCGCTACTTCGCCCACGACAGCAAGGTGCAGGTCGTGACCCTGCAACCCACCGTCAGCTACGCCTTCAACGACAAGGTATCGATCGGTGGTGGCCCGACCTTCAACCGCATCGACGGCACCCTGACCTCCGCCCTGCCCAATCCGCGGACCGGTGTGGACGGCAAAGCCTCGATCAAGGGCGATGACACCGCCGTCGGCTACAACATCGGGATCCTGATCCAGGCCACCGACAAGACTCGCCTGGGCCTGACCTACCACTCGATGGTCGATTACAAGCTCAAGGGCAGCACCAAGGTCGATCTCGGCGTGCTCAACCCTGCACTCGGTAGCCGTGACTATGACGCTCGCCTGAACATCAAGACGCCCGAAAGCATCGACGCCTCGTTCACCCACGAGCTGACCGATCAGTGGACTATCTACGGTGGCAGCACCTGGACGCGCTGGAGCCGCCTGAAAGACATCACGGTGCAGAACTCCGGCAACTTCGGTCTGGCTGGGCAACCGACCTTCGGCACCATCAGCGAACAGGAAAACTGGCACGACACCTGGTCCCATGCCGTTGGCGCGGCGTACAAGGTCAACAAGGAATGGACCCTGCGCACCGGCTTCTCGGTCGATCAGTCGCCTACCAACAACACCGACCGCTCGCCGCGTATCCCTACCGGTGATCGCATGGCGGTCAGCTTCGGTGCGGGGTGGTCGCCAAGCGATAACATGACCATCGATGTCGCCTACTCCTACCTCAAGGAAGAAGCCGTCAACGTCGACATGGCCAGCGCCAGCAAAGGCACCTACCAAGGCCGCTACCGCAACAGCGCCCATGGTCTTGGCGCCGGGCTGACCTATCGCTTCTGATAGCCACGCCGAGCACAAAAAAACGCATCTTCGGATGCGTTTTTTTATCTCCGGCGGCTGCACCTCAGCACAGTGCGCCCAACTGCATCAGGGCCATGCCGCTGTGTTGCCAGCCCCACCAGGCCAGCGCCAACGCCGTCGCCCCGGCGCAGCACAACAGCCAGCGCAGCCCATGGCGAATCATGCTGCGGCCATTTGCAGACGGGCTACAGGAAGCTCGCGCACAGGCCAGTTGAGCACTGCAGCGATCAAGCTCAGGGCGATGGATATCTGCCAGATCAGGCTATAGCTGCCGGTGTGATCGTAGACCACCCCGCCCAGCCAGCCGCCGAGAAACGCGCCCAACTGGTGAAACAGGAACACGATGCCGCCCAGCATCGACAGGTTGCGCACGCCGAACAGCGTCGCCACCGTGCCGTTGGTCAAGGGCACCGTCGACAACCACAGCAGGCCCATGGCGATTCCGAACAGATAGGCGCTGGTCACCGTCACCGGCGCCCACAGAAACAGGCCGATGACCACCGCCCGCAGCAGATACAGCCCCGCCAGCAAACGCGGCTTGGAGCGTCGGCCGCCCAACCAGCCGGCGATGTAGGTGCCAAACACGTTGAACAGCCCGACCAGCGCCAGCACCGTGGTGCCGACCACCGCCGGCAGATGCTGATCGACCAGATAAGACGGCAGATGCACACCGATGAACACCACCTGGAAACCACACACGAAGAACCCCAGGGATAGCAGCCAGAACCCGCTGTGGGAACAGGCTTCCTTGAGCGCCTCCTTGAGCGTTTGCTCGCTGCCGGACACCGCGGGCAGCGGCTTATCACGCAACATGGCCACCAGCGGCAGGATCAGTGCGGCCAGCAGCCCGAGGGCCAAAAGCGCGCCCGACCAACCGAGCCAGCTGATCAGGCCCAGGGTACCCGGCAGCATCGCGAACTGACCGAAGGAGCCGGCGGCCGCCGCGATACCCATGGCCATGCTGCGCTTTTGCGCCGGGACGGCACGTCCGACCACACCAAGAATCACCGAAAACGAGGTGCCCGAGAGCCCGATGCCGATGAGAATACCGGCGCTCAGGGACAGCGACCACGCTGAGTCAGCCTGAGACATCAGCAACAAACCGGCGGCGTACAGCACGCCACCGATCAGCACCGTGCGCCGCGCCCCGAAGCGATCGGCCAAGGCCCCGGCAAACGGCTGGGCCAGCCCCCACATCAGGTTCTGCAGGGCGATAGCGAAGGCGAACAGCTCGCGCCCCCAGCCGAACTGCGCGCTCATCGGCGCGAGGAACAGCCCGAAACCATGGCGAATGCCCAGCGAAAGCGCCAGGATCAATGCGCTGCCGAGCAACACCCAGCCACAGCTGCGCCAAAGAGAAGTCATTATTGTTATCCCCAGCAACTTAATTCGAAACACGGGTATATACCCGTATTGCGCCAAAAGGCAAGCGCACTCTGTAGCGAGGGGGCTTGCCCCCGAATACGGCGCGTCAGGTAAAAAGTGTCGTCGCTTAGATCTTTCGGGGGCAAGCCCCCTCGCTACAGGTGAGGTGAAATGGTTCAGAGGGTCACTGCCAGCAGGACTGCAAGCTCGAGCAGTTCCAGGAGCGCACCCGCGGTATCGCCGGTGGTGCCACCGAGGCGTCGCAGCATCATGTGGCGCAGCCAGCAAAAGGTAGCTGCGGCAAGGAGCAACGCCGATGTCCCCAGCCAAAACCAGCAGAGCAGCCCGCTCAGCAGCAACACCGCACGCCCCGCCGACCGCGGCAGATGATCGGCCAACGCCTGCCCCAGCCCGCCAGCACGCACATAAGGCGTGCATAGAAACAATCCCAGCAGGCCAGCGCGTCCGACCACGGGCACCATGACCAGCAGCCCAACCTGCCCACGCTCGACCAGCACCAGCAGTGCGCAGAATTTGAGCAGCAACACCAGGACCAGCGTCACCACCGCGATCGGACCGCTGCGCGGGTCCTTCATGATTTCCAGAGTGCGCGCCCGATCGCCGAAACCGCCCAGCCAGGCGTCTGCGCTGTCCGCCAGCCCATCCAGGTGCAATCCACCGCTGAGCAGTACCCAGGCGCTCAGCAGCAAGGCCGCCTGCAACATCGGCGGCGTGCCACCAAGCCCAAGGTGCAGCAACCACAACAACCCGCCGAACAGCAGCCCGACCAGTGGGTAACACAGCAGCGAGCGCCCCATCGCCTGGGGCGTCGGCATGCCCGGCAAGCTTACCGGCAGGCTGCTGAGAAACTGCAAGGCAATCCACAACGGCAACATCAAACCGGCTCCTGCAACAGGCCGCCCGCGTCGATCTGCAACGGCATCAGCGCGCCATGACGCACCTCGACCTGGAGCAATTGCTCACGGGGCAGACCGCGGGCCTGGGCCAGCAGCAGGCGCATCACGCCACCGTGGGTGATCAGCAGCAAGCGCTGGCCGGCATAGGCTTGGTACAGCCGCTCGATGGCGGCCAGGACCCGTTCGCGGAACGCCAGCACCGGTTCGCCCTCGGGAGGCGTGAAGCTGTAGGGATCGTTCCAGAACTGCCCCAGGCCACGCTCGTCGGTTTCCATCAACTGCGCCGGGCTGTGGCATTCCCAGGCGCCAAAATGCAGCTCCTGCAGATCCTTTTCGTACACCAGCGGCAGTTCCAGCGCCTGCATCAACGATTCGGCGTAACGGGCGCAGCGCTGCAAGGGCGAAGTCACGATCGCGTCCCACGGCCCCTTGGCCAGCACCGCGTCGCGCATCTGCCCCCAGCCGCGGGCCGTCAGCGCATCGTCGGTGCTGCCACGCAAGCCGCCGCCCTGTTCGGTCTCGCCATGGCGCAGCATATCCAGCCACAGTGTCATGCGGGGCGATCCGCCACGGCCGCCTCGGCGAAGGTCGCCATCTGCCCGTGGGTGGCACAGGCCTGGCGCAACAGCGGTACCGCCAATGCCGCACCACTGCCCTCGCCCAGACGCAGGCCCAGTTCCAGCAACGGCTGCGCTTGCAGCGCCGCCAGGGTGATGCGATGGCCCGGCTCGGCGCCACGGTGGCCAAACAGCAGCCAGTCGCGGCAGCCAGGGTTGAGGCGCACCGCCACCAGGGCCGCTACCGTACAGATAAAGCCATCCACCAGGGCCGGCAGGCCTTCTTGCGCACAGGCCAGGTAAGCCCCGGCCAGCGCGGCGATTTCGAATCCGCCAAAGCACAACAGCTGGGTCAGCGGGTCCTTGCCCTGCAATTGATGCAGGTCCAGCGCCCGTTGCAGCACCTGCGCCTTGTGGCTTACGCCTTGGGCATCCAGCCCCGTCCCCGGCCCGGTCAGATCGCTCACCGGGCACTGCAGCATGACGCTGCCCAAGGCGCTGGCCGCCGAGGTGTTGCCGATACCCATCTCGCCGCCGATGAACAGCTGCGCACCCGCCGCCACGGCACGCTCGACGCTGTCGCGACCGGCCTGCAGCGCCAGCATACCCTGCGCCCCGGTCATGGCTGGGGTGTGAGCGAAGTTGGCGGTGCCAGCACCAATGTGCAGGTGGCGCACGCCTGGCAAGTCTTCGGTCAGGGTCGCGGTGCCCAGGTCGACCACTTCGAGCTGCGCATCCAGTTGCCCGGCCAGCACGCTGATCGCGGCGCCACCGCTGACAAAGTTGAGCAGCATCTGCGCCGTCACCGCTTGCGGATAGGGCGACACGCCTTCGGCGACAATGCCATGGTCACCGGCGAAGATACTGATCCAGACCTGATCGACCCGCGGCTTGAGGCGCCCTTGCAGCCCGGCGAGTTGCACCGCGACCTGCTCCAGCTGGCCCAGGGAGCCGGCCGGCTTGGTCAGTTGCCGCTGGCGTTCCAGGGCTTGTTGCTGGATCGCTTGATCCACGGGCTGGCAAGGCAGCAGCCACCAGTGTTGACTCATGATTGGTTTCCTTTGAGGGTCAGGGGCAGGCCGGCCACGGTCAGCACCACGCGTTCGCAGCGCGCGGCCAGGGCCTGGTGCAGCCAGCCGGCTTCGTCGACATAACGGCGGGTCAATTCACCGAGGGGTACGACCCCAAGACCGGTCTCGTTGCTGACAAAAATGATTTCACCGGGCAGATCCGCCAGGCCGCCCAACAGCGCATCGCGCTCGGCGCCCAGACGCGCGCTGTCTTCGAGCATCAACAGGTTGGTGAGCCACAGCGTCAGGCAGTCCACCAGCAGGCACTGGCCCGGCGCGGCATGGCGCTGCAGGGTATCGGCCAGGGCCAGGGGTTCCTCCACCAGGTCCCAATGGGCCGGGCGGCGTTCGCGGTGCAAGCGCACGCGGTCGTTCATCTCGCCATCGAGCGGCTGGCTGGTGGCAATGTAGGTCACGGCCAGGCCCGAGTCGGCGGCGAGTTGCTCCGCCAGCCGGCTTTTACCGGAACGGGCACCGCCGAGTATCAATTGCTGCATGTCAAACGGGCTCCTCGGCCAAGCCGCACAAGGTGCGCAACAGACGCGTGTCGAGATGACGCTCCACCAGATCGGCGAGGCGTTCGATATCGGTTTCGCGCAGGGCATGGTAATCGACGCTCTGTACCGCCTCCAGCCCCGCCCAGCGCAGCAGCGCCACCGACGATGCCGAGGACTCGAACAGCCCATGCAGGTAGGTGCACAGAATCTGCCCATCGGCGCTCATCGCGCCGTCACAGCGGCCATCGTCGAGCTGCACTGCGGGACGCTCCAGCGCCGGGCCCGAGGTCACCCCGGCATGGATTTCATAGCCACTGACAGCGGCGTCTTCGAGGTGCAGATGGCCGCTGACGTTGCGCAGTTGCTTCTCGGCCGCCAGCTCGGTGCTGAACGCCAGCAGGCCCAGGCCCGGGCTCGATCCGGCCGGGCCTTCAAGGCCGAGCGGATCGTGCACCTGCTCGCCGAGCATTTGCAGACCACCGCAGATGCCCAGCAGCTTGCCGCCGTAACGCAGATGCCGGTCGATGGCCGTGGCCCAGCCTTGACTGCGCAGATAGGCCAGATCGCTGCGCACGCTCTTGGAGCCCGGCAGGATGATCAGGTCGGCCGCCGGGATGGTTTCGCCAGGGCCGATGAACTGCAAATCGACCTGCGGATGCAGGCGCAGCGGGTCGAAATCCGTGTGATTGCTGATGCGCGGCAACACCGGCACTATGACTTTCAGCACCTGCTGCGCCTTGGCGGTCTGGCGCCGATCGAGGCCGTCCTCGGCTTCCAGGTGCAGGTCCATCACATAAGGCAGCACACCGACCACCGGTTTGCCGGTGCGCTGCTCGAGCCAGTCGAGACCGGGCTGGAGCAAGGCGATGTCGCCTCGAAAGCGGTTGATGATGAAGCCCTTGACCCGCGCTTGTTCGCTGGGAGACAGCAGCTCCAGGGTACCGACCAGATGGGCGAAAACGCCGCCACGGTTGATGTCGGCGATCAGCAGCACGTCGCAATCGACGGCTTCGGCGAAGCCCATGTTGGCGATGTCGCCGGCGCGCAGATTGATCTCGGCTGGCGAGCCCGCGCCTTCGACCATCACCACCGGCCAGGCGGCACTCAAACGTTGGTGCGAGGCCAGCACGGCCTGCATGGCGATGGCTTTGTAATCGTGATAGGCCACGGCGTTCATGCTGGTCACCGCACGTCCGTGGATGATCACCTGGGCACCGGTGTCGCTATTGGGCTTGAGCAGCACCGGGTTCATGTCGGTATGCGGCGCCAGCCCGGCAGCCTGAGCCTGCACCGCCTGGGCGCGGCCGATCTCGCCCCCCTCGGCGGTGACGGCGCTGTTGAGCGCCATGTTTTGCGGTTTGAACGGCACCACGCCGACGCCCTGGCGGGTCAACCAGCGGCACAGCGCGGTGACCAAGGTGCTCTTGCCGGCATCGGAGGTGGTGCCCTGCACCATCAAGGTAGTCATGGCGCGGTCTCCGGTTGGCGATAGGCCGTCAGCGCCGCCTCCAGCCGCTGCCAGTCGGCCTCGACCGCCGGCAGGCCGAAGCGCAGGCTGCTGTTGTGCGCGAACAGGCGTACCAGGATGCTGCGTTCGGCGAAGAACTCGTGCAGTTGCGTCGCGTGTTCGGTGATCAGCCACTGGAACAGTGCGCAGCCGCCCTGGGGCTGCAGGCCGAAATCCGTCAGCAGCTTCGCCAGTCGCTCGCTGGCCAGGGCGCAGCGAGCACGCTGCATCGCCTGGGTCGCGCGGTCCTCCAGACAGGCCTGGCCGACGGCGCGGATCGGCCCGCCCACGGCCCAGGGTCCGACCTGCTCGGCTAACAGACGCAAGAGCCGGGTCTCGGCCAAGGCGAAGCCCAGGCGCGCGCCGGCCAGGCCGAAAAACTTGCCGAACGAGCGCAGCACGATCAGCCCTGGGCGACTGCTGTAGCTGCTGATGCTATGCGCCGGCGAGTGGTCCATGAACGCTTCGTCGACCACCAGCCAGCCACCGCGCTGACTGAGCCGCTGATGCCATTCCAGCAAGCGCGCGGGCGGCACCAGGCGGCCGGTGGGGTTGTTGGGATTGACCAGCACCAGAACGTCGAGGCCATCGAGGTAATAGTCGACCTCGGCCTCGCGGATCTCGCGCACCAGATGCCCGCCGCGCCGCCAGGCTTCTGCGTGCTCGGCGTAACAGGGCGACAGCACGCCGACCTTGCCGACCTTGCGCAGGCGCGGCAGCAGCTGGATGGCCGATTGCGAGCCGGGCACCGGCAACACCTGCGGCGCGTCGTAATAGGCACAGGCCGCTGCTTCGAGGCCATCATCGGTCTCGGGCAGACGCGCCCAGGCGCGGGTATCGATCGCCGGCACGCTAAAGGGCCAGGGGGCGATACCGGTGGACAGGTCCAGCCAATGCTCTTCGGCCACACCATATTGCCGAGCGGCGGCGCGCAGGCGCCCTCCATGTTCAAGCATGCACATAGCCTCCCACGCAAAGCAGCAGTAACCACAGCCACACGCCCCGTTGCACCAGGGCCCAGCCACGGTCGATGGACCCGGCATCAGCCGCCGGGCCTGCGCCCAGTATGGCCCTTTCGTGCAGTTCGCCGTGATAGATCGCCGGGCCGCCCAGCTCGACACCCAGGGCGCCTGCGCCCGCGGCCATCACCGGCCCGGCGTTGGGGCTGTCCCACTGCGGCGCCTGGCTGCGCCAGCAACGCCAGGCCAGGCGGGTCTTGCCGAGCAGGGTGTAAGTCAGCGCCACCAGCCGCGCCGGAATGTAGTTGAGCACGTCGTCGATGCGCGCCGCGGCCCAGCCAAAGCGCTCGAAGCGCTCGTTGCGATAGCCCCACATGGCGTCGAGGGTGTTGCTGAGGCGATACAGCACCACCCCCGGTACACCGGCCACCACGAACCAGAAGATCGCTGCGAACACCGCGTCGCTGCCGTTTTCCAGCACCGACTCGGTGGCCGCCCGGGCCACTGCGCTAGCATCCAACTCGTCGGTCTGGCGGCTGACCAGATAGCCCACGCGGCGTCGCGCTTCAGGCAAGTCATCGCTGCGCAGCGCCTGGGCCACGGGGGCGACGTGTTCGCCCAGGCTGCGCAGGCCGAGCGCGCAGTACAGCGCCAGCACGGCCACCAG
Source organism: Pseudomonas sp. GW821-FHT01A09 (assembly GCF_058986725.1). Lineage (NCBI taxonomy): Bacteria > Pseudomonadati > Pseudomonadota > Gammaproteobacteria > Pseudomonadales > Pseudomonadaceae > Pseudomonas > Pseudomonas sp. GW821-FHT01A09. The sequence continues at coordinate 24,253 of NZ_JBYSWB010000029.1, read as the reverse complement.
CTCGCCGATCCATGGCAGGCGCGACAGCCAGGTCGCGGTGACGGTAATCGGCACCACCGCCAGCATCCAGGCCGTGACGCCATGACTGCGCCAGCCGCGGCCGCCACTGTTGAAGCGGCGCTCCAGGCGGTTGGCCAGATTGCCGAACGCCACCAGCGGATGCGCCCGGCGCGGCTCACCGAGCAAGGCATCGAGGGCGACACCGGCAACGGTCAACAGGGCGATGCTCATGGCTTGCGCCCCCACTGGTTCTCGAACAGCATCTCGCTCAGCGGTTGTTCGTTGCGCCAGCCCTCCATCACCAGCATCGGCTCAGGGTAAAAACTGTCCACCGGGCCCAGGCACAGCACCGCCAGCGGCTTGGCCCCGGTAGGCAACTGCAGCAGGTCGGCCAGCGCCTGGGGCTCGAACACCGAGACCCAGCCCATGCCCAGGCCCTCGACCCGGGCGGCCAGCCACATATTCTGAATAGCGCAGGACAGCGACGCGAGGTCCATTTCCGGCAAGGTACGACGGCCGAATACATGGGCCTCACGACCGTCCATCAAGGCGGCGACCAGCACTTCGGCGCAGTCATCGATGCCTTCGACCTTGAGCTTCATGAACTCGTCCGAACGCTCGCCGAGGGCCTCGGCGGTGCGCAGGCGTTCCGCCTCGACCAGCGCCTTGATCTGCGTGCGCAAGCCCGGATCGGTGATACGGATGAAACGCCAAGGCTGCATCAAGCCGACGCTGGGCGCGTGATGGGCAGCCGCCAGCACCCGCGCCAGCAACTCGGGGGCCACCTCGCCCCCGGCAAAATGGCGCATGTCGCGGCGCTCGGCGATGGCGCGGTAGACCGCTGCGCGCTCGGCGTCGGAGAAGCTGTTATCAGTCATCGGGTCTCGAGTCACGGTAAACCTGTAGCGAGGGGGCTTGCCCCCGAAAAATGGTCCGACTAATACGCTGTGCCTGATCGACCCTGTCGGGGGCAAGCCCCCTCGCTACAAGGTCGACCCTGCGCATCAGGAAGACAGCGGCTTGAACAACGCCGCCACCGCCTGCGGGTTCGACGGGAAATAAAAGTGCACATAAGACGCCGTCATCCGCCCGATGCGATACACCGCTTCGGCGCCGCGCCCGCCATTGGGGCTCAGGCCACGGGCGATGGGCTGGCATTCACTGCTGGTCAACGAATGGTGATAGGTATGACCGCGCAGCGATCCCTCGGGCAAGTCCACGGTTTGCAGCGCCAGCGCGGCCAGGCGTTTTTGCATCACCGCTTCGCCGCTCAGCAGGCCCAGCAAGGGCGCACGGACCCCTTCGACATCGGTCAGGGCATCGAGCAGATAGAGCATGCCGCCGCATTCGGCGAGCAGCGGCTTGCCGGCCCCGTGGTGAGCGCGGATCGCCTCCAGTACGCCATGGTTTGCGGCCAGCGCGAGGTGATGCAGTTCAGGATAGCCACCGGGCAGGTAGAGGCTGTCGCAGGCGGGCAGCTCGGCGTCGTGGATCGGCGAAAAGAACACCAGCTCGGCACCCATGGCGCGCAGCAGGTCGAGGCTCGCGCCATAGGTGAAGGCGAAGGCTTCGTCATGGGCCACCGCGATGCGCACGCCGTCGAGCAAAGGCTCGGCCGGCACCAGGGTGGGCGCGGCGAAGGTGACCGCCGGCGGCAGCGCCACTTCGCAGCTGCCGGCCAAGGCTTCGGCGGCTGCGTCCAGGCGGGCATCCAGATCATTCAGTTCGCTGGCCTGCACCAGCCCCAGGTGACGGCTGGGCAACTCGATGGCCAGGTCGCGGGACAGCGCGCCGTACCAGCGCAGGCCTTCGGTCAAGCTGTTTTCCAGCAGTTGCGCGTGGCGCAGGGTGCCGACTCGATTGGCCAGCACGCCGGCGAACGGCAGATCCGGCTGATAGCGCGCCAGGCCCAGGGCCAGGGCGCCGAACGTCTGGGCCATGGCCGTGCCGTCGATCACCGCCAGCACCGGTACGCCGAAATGCCGCGCCAGGTCGGCGCTCGAGGGCGTGCCGTCGAACAGCCCCATCACCCCTTCGATCAGGATCAGATCGGCCTCGGCGGCGGCTTCCCACAACAGCCGGCGGCTCTCGTCGGCGCCTACCATCCACAGGTCGAGCTGGTACACCGGGGCACCGCTGGCGCGTTCGAGGATCATCGGGTCGAGAAAATCCGGCCCGCACTTGAACACCCGTACCCTGCGCCCCTGATTGCGGTGCAAGCGTGCGAGGGCGGCGGTGACCGTGGTCTTGCCCTGCCCCGATGCAGGCGCGGCGATCAATACCGCCGGGCAGTGGCGCGGCTGATTCACAGTTCGACGCCCTTCTGCGCGCCGATACCGGCCTGGAACGCGTGCTTGAGCATGCCCATTTCGGTGACGGTGTCGCCCAGTTCGATCATTTCCGGCTTGGCGCCGCGACCGGTGACGATCACATGCTGCATGGCCGGGCGCGCTTGCAGGTCGCTGAGCACGCGATCGAGGTCGAGATAGCCGTGCTTGAGGGCGATGTTCAACTCGTCGAGCACCACGAAGTGAATGGCCGGGTCCTGGAGCATCTGCAGCGAGACGGCCCAGGCGGCTTCGGCGGCGGCGATGTCGCGCTGGCGGTCCTGGGTCTCCCAGGTGAAGCCTTCGCCCATGACGTGATAGCGCACCTGCTCGGGGAAGCGGCGGAAGAACAGCTCTTCGCCGGTGCTGTTGCGGCCCTTGATGAACTGCACCACGCCGCATTGCATGCCATGGCCCATGGCGCGGGCAAGCATGCCGAACGCCGAACTGCTTTTGCCTTTGCCGTTGCCGGTCAGCACCAGCAGCAAGCCACAGGCATTGGGCGCGTTGGCGATACGTTCGTCCATCACGGCTTTTTTACGCAGCATGCGCGCGACATGGCGCTCGTCACGTTCGAGGGATTCAGTCATGGCAGCCTCCGCTACTGGTGCACGCAGACGGCATCGACGCACGAACGGTGCCCGCGCGCCCAAGTGTCAGGGACAGGGCGCGGGGGCGGCTCGCAGCATATCGTCGATGCCGCTCTCACCCGCGCGACAGTCAATTGAAATAAGAGCGTTCAGGCCGGTCTCCGGGCTCATGAGCGGGGCTATCACACCCAGGCGGCGCGCCTTCCCGAACCCCGGAGGGCCAGTGGCGACGTGCGCGGCCTTGACTCATTTACCGTTGCGGGGGCAGCGCCGGAATCGCAAGGCTAGGCTCGCTCACCGGCTTCCCTGTTTCACTCGACCCGCCAGGCGGCGGCCGAGCACCTGAAACACGCCGCGAAGGTTAGAGGGTTGGGGGGTGAGCGTCAAATGAAGCCGCTGGGTGGGGCGCAGGCATGCGCTGAATCCGCTGGCCTCTTCGCGAGCAAGCTCGGCTCCCACAAGCGGCGTACCCCTGTTGCAAGCTCGGCTCCCACAAGCGGCGTACCCCTGTGGGAGCCGAGCTTGCTCGCGAAGGGGCCAGCCTGTCCTACGCACATTCACCGGAACCTACACCCCTATCGATACCTCTATCCTTCAAGCGCAGCCAGCACTGCACATAACAAGACCAACAGCACACACAGGGAAGCCCACCATGCACATCACCCGCCTCGCCGCGCTGATCAGCCTCAGCGCCGCGCTTGCCGCCTGCGGCGAAAGCTCTACCCTGCAAGTCAGCGATGGCACCGGCCCGACGCCGAAACTGCCGCCCCCCAACAAGACCCTGCTGCCGACCGTCAACATCGCTCCGGCAGTGGGCTGGCCCGAGGGCGCCAAACCGGTCGCAGCGCCCGGTACCCAAGTGGCGGTGTTCGCCCGCGATCTCCATCACCCGCGCTGGCTATATGTACTGCCCAACGGCGATGTGCTGGTGGCCGAGACCGACGCCCCGCCCAAACCCGATGACAGCAAGGGCATCAAGGGCTGGATCGCCAAGAAGGTGATGAGCCGTGCGGGTTCCGGGGTGGCCAGCCCCAACCGCATCACGCTGCTGCGCGACAAGGACGGCGACGGCGTGGCGGAAACCCGCAGCACCTTCCTGAGCAACCTCAATTCGCCGTTCGGCATGGCGCTGGTCGGTGATGATCTGTACGTGGCGGACACCGACCAGTTGCTGCACTTCAAATACGCTCAGGGCGCTAGCGCGATCACCACGCCCGGCGACAAGATCGTCGACCTGCCCGGCGGCACCATCAATCACCACTGGACCAAGAACGTCATCGCCAGCCAGGATGGCAAGAAGCTCTATGTCACCGTCGGCTCCAACAGCAACGTCGCGGAAAACGGTCTGGAGGCCGAAAAAGGCCGCGCGGCGATCTGGGAAGTGGACCCGCTCACCCATCAGCAGCGGATTTTCGCGTCCGGCCTGCGCAACCCCAATGGTCTGGCCTGGGAACCGAAAACCGGCGCGTTGTGGACGGCGGTCAACGAGCGTGACGAGATCGGCAGCGACCTGGTGCCGGATTACATCACCTCGGTCAAGGACGGGGCGTTCTATGGCTGGCCCTTCAGTTATTACGGGCAGCATGTGGACGAGCGCGTGAGCCCGCAGAATCCCGATCTGGTGGCCAAGGCCATCGCCCCGGACTACGCGGTCGGGCCGCATACGGCGTCATTGGGGCTGGCGTTTGCCGAAGCCAACGCATTGCCAGCGCCCTTCGTCGAAGGTGCGATCATCGGCCAGCATGGCTCCTGGAATCGCAAGCCGCACAGTGGTTACAAGGTGCTGTTCGTGCCCTTTGCCAACGGCAAGCCCAGCGGGCAGCCGGTGGATCTGCTGACCGGCTTCCTGGACAAGGACGAGAACGCCATGGGCCGGCCGGTGGGGGTAGTGGTCGATCATCGCGGCGGCGTGCTGGTGGCGGATGATGTGGGCAATCGGGTCTGGCGGGTAACGGCGGCGCGGCCTTAGGCAATATGACTCACCTGTAGCGAGGGGGCTTGCCCCCGATTCGCCGTGTCAGACACCCTGATGTCGCTGACACGATTTATCGGGGGCAAGCCCCCTCGCTACAGGGTATTGAGTGGCACGCAGACGTATCCATCAAACAACAACCGCGCGGTGCGCAGCAGCCCGCACCCGGTGATCACGCCGTTATCGCGGCGGATCTCCACGGTGAACTCGCCGCTCGGATGCTCCACCGAGACGTTCAAGAGTTCGCCTTCCGGCACTTGCGCCAAGCCCCCTGCCACCGAGCCTTGCAGCAAGCACGCTGACGCCACGCTCACCGCACCGAATACCCCGATCGACGCATGGCAGGTGTGGGGGATGAAGGTCCGGCTGCTGATCGCTCCGCCGGCAAACGGCTCGGCGATCAAACTCATCTTCGGCACCGTGCGGGCACTCACATCCCCCAGGTTCATCCGCGGCCCGGCCTGCAGACGAATCGACTCCAGGCGCGCCTTCAAGCCCTCATCGGCATTCAACTCGGCGCGGCTTTCGCGGCCGGTCAGCCCGAAGTCCGCCGCCCGCAGCACCACCACCGGCATGCCGTTATCGATGCAGGTCACCTCAATGCCATCGAAGGTATCGCGTACCTGGCCGGTCGGCAGCAATGCGCCGCAGCTGGAACCGGCGATATCGTCGAAACGCACTACCACCGGCGCGGCGCTGCCAGGCACGCCATCGATGACCGCCGCGCCGTCGTAGCGCACCTGGCCATCGATCGTCTGCACCAGCGCGGTGGCGGTCTGGCCGGTGTTTTCCATGTAGATGCGCACTGCGGTCAATTCACCCTGGGCGGCCACCAGCCCGCGCTCCAAGGCGAAGGGCCCGACCCCGGCGAGGATGTTGCCGCAGTTCTGCCCGTAATCGACCCGCGGCTGATCCACCACGACCTGGGCGAACAGATAGTCGACGTCGATCCCGGGGCGGCTCGACGCGCGGATGATCGCCACCTTGCTGGTCAACGAATCCGCACCGCCGATGCCGTCGATCTGGCGCGGATCCGGCGAGCCCATGGCGGCGAGCAATGCGCGGTCGCGCTGGAGCGGATCAGCGGGCAGATCGCCCGCCAGAAAGTACGCCCCCTTGGACGTACCGCCGCGCATCATCAGGCAAGGGATTCGGGTTTGGGGCATGGCTCAGCTCTCTATAGGGTCGACACAGATGCGTTGAATGCACCGGCCTCTTCGCGGGCAAGCCCTGCTCCTACAGGTGCGTCACCACTGTGGGAGCGAGGCTTGCCCGCGAAGGCGTCAGCACTGGCGCTGGGGCATTTCAGCTCTCCACATCATCCAGGCTATCGACATACCGCAAGCCCTTCTCCGCCAGCCGCGGGCGCATGTTGTAGATGTCCAGGCCGAGCTCGCCAGCAGCCAGGCGCAGGCGTTTTTGCTCTTCAAGGTCGGCACGCTTGCGGCTGGCTTCGATCACCGCCGGCAACTCGGCGCGGCGCACGATCACCACGCCGTCGTCATCCGCCAGTACCACGTCGCCCGGGTTGACCAACTGCCCGGCACAGACGATGGGGATATTCACCGAGCCCAGGGTCTCCTTGATGGTGCCCTGGGCATGCACCGCCCGCGACCACACCGCAAAGCCCATCTCGCGCAGGGTCCGGGTGTCGCGCACGCCGGCGTCGAGCACCAGCCCCTGCACGCCGCGGGCCTTGAGCGAGGTGGCCAGCAGGTCGCCGAAAAAGCCGTCGGTGCACGGCGAGCTGGGCGCCACCACGAGGATGTCCCCCGGCTGGCACTGCTCCACCGCCACATGGAACATCCAGTTATCCCCCGGCGCCACCAGCACGGTGACCGCCGAGCCGCTGAGGGCGAAGTCCTGCTGGATCGGCCGGATCGACGGCGCCAGCAGGCCCTTGCGGCCCTGGGCCTCGTGCACGGTAGCGACGCCGTACTGGGTCAGCTCGGCAATCAAGGCCTTGTCGGCACGCTGAATGTTGCGCACCACCACACCGGTTTTGCCTACGCTGCTCATCCCAGATTCTCCGTCACCCGTGGAAAGATGCTCTGATAGCCCTCGGCGTAGACGATGTTCTTTTTCGCCGTGATGCCGATGTTGCGCTTGGCCTGCACGCCGCGCTGCAGGGCGACGCGGGTGTAGTACTCCCACAGGTGCTCCTGGCCGGCCATGCATTGGATGGCTGCGTACTTCTTGTCCCACACCTCGGTAATGTCCAGCAGCACGTCGGGCTTCCACTCGCACTGCTCGGGCTGGTGCGGCTCGAAGCTGTACACCGGCGGCGCGCCGACGATCTGCTCGCCGGGCTTGTAGCCTTCGGCCTGGGCGATGATGCGCGCCTCCTGAGTCAGGTGAATGGCCAGCGGGTGATCGTAGTTGTAGGGGTCCTTGAGCGAATGGCTGAGGACGAATTCCGGCTGCACGCGGCGGAACACATCGGCCAGGCGGAACAGGGTGTCCTTGTCGGCGCGCATCGGGTAATCGCCGATGTCGAAGAACTCCACAGTGGCGCCGAGGATGTCGGCCGCCGCCTGAGCTTCCTCACGGCGCGCCGCCTTGACGGTGGCTTCGGTCATCTCGGCGCCCTTGCGCCACAGCTTGGCCGACTCGCCGCGCTCGCCGAACGACAGGCAGACGATATGGACGTTGTAGCCTTGAGCGGCGTGCAGGGCGATCGAGCCGCCGGCACGCCAGACGAAATCGGCAGAGTGGGCACTGACCACCAAGGCGGCTTTTGCGGACGGACTGTTCATGCAAAGACTCTCCTGCTTATAGTCGGCCCATGCTGTCATGCGGGTCGGCACCGGAATAATGCGTTCAATTAAGGCTGGTATACTTTTTACTTATCGGCCTCCACTGCCCCCCAGGTAACCGCCCCATGCCCGAGCAGCCCTTGCCCGCACTGATGCAGATCCGCGCCTTCGTGCGCGTGGCCGAACATGGCAGCATTTCCCGCGCCTGCGAGGTGCTGTTGCGGGCGCAATCGGTGATCACCCGAGCCATCCGCGATCTGGAAATCCGCCTCGACGTGCCACTGTTCGAGCGCCACGCCAGCGGCATGCTGCTTAGTGCCTACGGCAAGGCCATCCTGCCGCGAGCGCTGCGAGTGCTGGCCGAGCTCGAGGCGATTCCCGCCCTGCTCGGCCATACCGCCCACGAGCCGCTGTATCTGTTGCAGACGCGGCGCCTGGAAATCTTCGTCAAGCTCTGCGAAACCCGCCACATGCAGACCGTGGCCAAGGCCTTCGGCCTGACGCAGCCGGCCATCAGTGCGGCGCTCAAGGCCCTCGAAGACGGCGCTGGCAAGGGCCTGTTCGAGCGCACTGCACGGGGTTTGCAACCGACCCAGGCCAGCCACGACATCCTCTATCCGATCCGCCGCGCCCTCAACGACCTGCGCCGTATCGACGCCGACGTGGCGGCCATCAAGGGCTCGCTGCAAGGGGTGGTGATGGTCGGCGCGCTGCCGCTGGGGCGCACGCGCATCCTGCCCCAGGCCATCGTGCAGTTGCTCGAACAGCACCCCGGCGTGCGCATCGCCAGCAATGAAAGCCCGTTCAATCTGCTGGCCCTGGAGCTGCGTGCGGGGGATGTGGATTTTGTCTTCGGCGCCCTGCGCGCCAGCGACTACGCCAGCGATCTGCACGGTGAGGAACTGCTGACCGAGGAGATGCTGATACTGGTGCGCCGCGGTCATCCACTGCTGGGGCGCCCCCTGAGTCTGCCGGAGCTGGACGACGCCCGTTGGGTGCTGCCGCGGGCCGATACCCCGGCACGCTTGCTGCTGGAGGCGCACTTTCAGCAGATCGGCAGCCCGGCACCGGAGCCTGTGGTGGAAACCGGCGACATGGCGATCATCCGCGGTTTGCTGATGCGCTCGGACATGCTCGCCGTGGTCTCGGCCCATCAGCTGGAATACGAGATGGCCAGCGGCGAGCTGCAACCCCTGGCCCTGGCGTTGCACGACACCCTGCGCCCGATCGGCCTGATCTACCGCAGCAACGGCCTGCCCTCGCCCGCCGCCGAGGCATTGATGGCGCAGATTCGGCAGGTGGTGCAAACCCTGTAGCGAGGGGGCTTGCCCCCGAAAACCTCGTCTGCACATATCGGTGTCGGCGGTTTTCTTTTCGGGGGCAAGCCCCCTCGCTACAGGGCATGAGATCAGCGCTTACCCGCTACCGAATAGGTCACTTGCTGATTGCGGGTCTTCTGGAACTCTTCCAGGCTCAAGCCCTTCATCGCCGAGTAGATGTGCAGGTTCGACACGCCCACCACGGCCCCGAGTTTCTCCAGCAAGAAGAAGATCGCTCCGTAGCGGATCAGCCCCTGCCAGTCGCGCTCACTGACCAGCCGGCGTTCTTCTTCACTCAATTGATGCTCGTCGAACAGCACCTGCGGGGTCTCGAGAAAGCGCTGGCGCCAGCTTGGCTCGATCAACTGATGCAGAAAGCGATTCAGGCGATAGCCCTTGTGACTGCGCTGCAGATCGAAGGGATACGTGCCCGGCAGCTTGTCGATCCCAGCCAGCTGATGACCGATGTGCTGACGATGACGCTGCAACACGTCCACCGGCACCTCGCGGGCCTGGTTCTCCAGCAGCAAGGTGGCGATGCCGGTCATCGACGGCAGGTAATAGTCCTGATGCAGCTTGACCACATTGGCCGACAAGGCGCCGCGCATGATCAGCCAGGTGATTACCTCCGAGCCCTCCATGCCGCCGAGGGTAGCGTATTCGGCCAAGGTGATGTCGGTCAGGCGCTCGGGATCGTTGACGAACAGATCGAGAAACTGCGCGTCCCATTGCGGATTGTTGAAGCCACAGCGCTCGCCATGCACTTGGTGCGACACGCCACCGGTGGCGACGATGGCAACCTTGAGGTCCTCCGGGTAGCTCTCGATGGCGCGGCGCAGTGCCTGGCCGAGCTTATAGCAGCGCCGCGCGCTGGGGATCGGGAACTGCAGCACGCCCACTTGCAACGGCACCACCTGCACCGGCCAGCCATCCTTGAACGGCATCAGCGCCGACATCGGCGAAAACAGGCCGTGGTCGATGGGCTTGTCGCGGAAGAACGACATGTCGAATTCATCGGCCATCAGGCTCTGGCCGATGTGCCGGGACAGCGCCGCGTGGCCGCCGATGGCCGGCAGGTCGCGCTTGCCGCCGCCCTCGTCGGCCACGTCGTAATGGTCATCCACGCCCAAGGCGAAGGCCGAGTAATGATCGAAAAAGAACGACGTAACATGGTCGTTGAAGATGTAGAACAACACGTCCGGCTGCTGCTCGGCCAGCCACGTCTTGATCGGCTCGAAGCTGGCAAAGATCGGCGCCCAGGCCGCTTCCGATTGTTTATCGTGATCGACCGCGTAGCCGATGGTGGGCGTGTGCGATACGGCGAGGCCGCCGATGATGCGCGCCATGTGAAGGTCTCCCGAACAAATGCAAAAACAACGGCGGCCCCGCAGAGCCGCCAGGAATCAGTGATTGAGCTCTGGCTGCAGCCCAGGGCTGTGCCGCGGCCGCGGGCCGGCCATGATCGCCAGCGCCGCCAGCAGCGCCGGGATCCCCAGCACTGCGAATACCATGTTCATCGGCAGCCCCAGACTCAGCAGCGCACCGCCGGTGAGGGAGCCGAAAATGCCACCGAAGCGACCAATGCCGAGCATCCAGCTGACGCCCGTGGCCCTGAAATCCGTCGGGTACTGGCCCGGCGCGAAGGCGTTGAGGCCAGTCTGCGCGCCGTTCATGCAAAAGCCTGCGGCGAACACCAGCACGCCCAGCGCCGAGGCACCGATCTCGACGAAGCCCAAGGCGAAGATGCACAACGCGCCGCCCACGTAGGCCACGGCGATCGCCGCCTTGGGATTGAAGCGGTCCATGGCGAAGCCCACCAGCAGGATCCCCGCCAGGCCGCCAAACTGGAACATTGCGGTGATCACCGCCGCGCGCTCGAGGCTGACGCCGGCATCCTTGATCAAGGTCGGCATCCAGCCAGTCAGCAGGTAGATCACCAACAGGCCCATGAAATAGGTGCCCCACAGGCTCAGGGTGCGCCAGCGGTATTCGCTGCTGAACAGATGGGAGACCTTGCGCCCCGCCGATTCATGGGCGGCCGGCACACTGACCACGAAGCTCACGGCATCGTCGAACTGCCCGCCCATGCGCTTGAGTACGGCCATGATCCGCGCCCGCGGGAAGCGTCGGTTGATCATCAGATCGACCGACTCGGGCAGGAGAAAATACAGCACCGGCAACAGCGCCAGGGGCAGCACACCACCAACCAGCAACACCGCGTGCCAACCCCACTGCGGGATCATCCACGCCGAGACGAAACCGCCCATGGCCGAGCCCAGGCCGAAGCCCATGAACATCAAGGTGATCAAGCGCCCACGCAAGCGCGCCGGGATATATTCGGACAGCAGCGTGGTGCTGTTGGGCATCGCCGCCCCCAGACCCAGCCCGGTCAGAAAACGCAGCGCGGCCAGCTCCAGCGGAGAGCGCGCGAAGGCGCAGAGCAGGCTGAACAAGCCGAAACAGGCCACCGAGGCCAACAATACGCGGCGCCGCCCGAGGCGATCGGAATAAGGCCCGGACATCAACGCCCCCACCGCCAGCCCGACCATGGCCGACGCCAGGATCGGCCCGAAAGCCGACTTGCTGATGCCCCAGTCGGCGATCACCGCCGGCGCGATAAAGCCCATGATGGCGGCGTCGAAGCCGTCGAAGGTAACGATCAGAAAGCACAAGCCAAGAATCAGCCATTGGTAGCGCGAGACGGATCGGTTATCGATCCAGTGTTTGATGTCCACGGCGGGAGTGTTCATCGATGCGGCCCTTTTATTCGAATTGTGGGACTGCATGGCGCCGTTCAAGGGGCGTTGGCAGGTGGCGCCAGCATAGGCCAGCGCGGCCTGGGATTCGTCTGTGAAATGTTTAAACAGGTATCGCTTTTATTGATCGGCCATACAGCGCATCGACCAGGGCCGACCAATCGAAGGGATCGCTGTACGGCAGACCCTGCTCGGCCATCTGCTCCACCAGGCCCCGCTGGGCCTGCACGATGGCCAGGCTCATGTGCGGATTGACGCCGACATCCGCCACGGTCTTGGCCACCTCTTCCATCTCTTCGGCGCGGCGTCGACCATGTTCGGCCACGCGGCTGATCAAATAGTGGGGCTGGCGCGCATCCCAGCCCATGCCCGGGAAGCTCTTGTGCAGCGAGGCCAGCACGCGCTCTTCGGCGCCGTACTGGCGGGCGGTGGCCAGGCACTCGGTGGTCAGGGCTTCCAGCCCCTTGATCATCACGCTGCGGCACATCTTGATGGCCGAGGCGACGCCGATGCGATCGGCCACCACCTGGATGTTGAAGCCCAGCGGCGTCAGCCAGGCGGCCAGTGATTGTGCTTGCCGGCCCCCTAGCAGGATCGGCGTCTGCAGGCGCTGCGGCGGTACCGGCGCCATCACCGCGGCGTCGACATACTGGCCGCCATTGGCTTCGATGGCGGCGCTGGCAGCCTGCTTGGTGGCCGGCGCTACCGAGTTGATGTCCATGAACAGCTGCTCGGGCTGCAGATGGGCAGCCACCTGCTCGGCGACTTGCAAGGCCGATCCGGCGGTGACTGCGGAGATCACCAACTGCGCGCCCTCGATGGCGGCGGCCGCGCTGTCGCACAGCTCGACCCCGGCAGCACGGGCCTTGCTCTGCAGCGTGGCTTGCGCGAACAGCCGATCGTAGGCACGAACACTCACGCCTTGCGCAACCAGGTCCTGGCCAAGAATGCCACCGGCTTCACCAAAACCGATGAGTGCGACACGTTGCAGGGATGCTGGGGTAGTCATTTGAGGCTCTCCTTGAATACAGGTTGTGAGGCGCCAGGCGCTGGTTCTGCCCGCGCAGCAATACGGCCATCGGGATTACGCAGATAAGCCTCGAAGCGCTCGCGATCGAACAGTTTTTCCCACTTGCAGATCACGATCACCGCCACGCTGTTGCCGATGACATTGGTGGTGGAGGTGGCGATGGCCAGCACCCTGTCGATGCCGAACAACAAGCCCAATGAGCCCAGGGGCACCAGGCGTACCGACTGCAAGGTGGCGGCCAGCTTGATCACGGCGCCGCCCGCCGCGCCCGCGCCGCCCTTGGAGGTCAGCAGCATCACCGCCAGTACGCTGATCTGCTGGCTGAGGGTCAGGCTGGTGTCGGTCGCCTGGGCCAGAAACCCCAGGCCGCAGGCCATGTACAGACAGGCGCCGTCGATGTTGAAGCTGTAGCCGGCCGGGAGCACGAAGCCGACCACGGCCTCGTCGCAACCGGCCTTGGTGAGTTTGTCCACCAACCGCGGAAACGCCGCCTCGCTGGACGCGGTGCCCATGGCGATGATGGCCTCCTCCTTGATGACCCGCAGGATCTTGAAGATCGACAGCCCGGCCAATGCCGCCACGCTGCCCAGCACCAGGAAGATGAAGATCAACGTGCTGGCGTAATAAGTGAGGATGTAGCGCAGCAGGTACAGCAGGGTCTGCGAGCCGAAACTGCCCACCGCGGCCGCCATGGCGCCGAAGGCACCGATGGGCGACAGCCGCATGATGTAGCTGAGCAGCTTGAAGGTCAGGGTCTGGCCCTCGGACAGCAGCTTGAGGCCCAGCCAGTCGGGTTTGGCGCACTGTGCCAGGGCAATGCCCACCAGCACCGAAACGAACAGCACGGGCAAGATGTCACCCTCGACGAAGGCCGAGGCCAGGGTCTTGGGAATGATCGACAGCAAGAAGTGGCCGAGGTCGAAGCTGCCACCGGAGAGCGCCGCGTTGACTGTGGCCGCCTCCCCGGCACTGAGGCTGTCACCGAGGTTGGCGTGCAGGCCCTCGCCAGGGCGGACCAGCGACACCACGGTATAGCCGACGATCATCGCCAGACTGCTGACCACCTCGAAGTACACCAGGGTCTTGATACCGATGCGGCCCAGGCGTCGGAAGTCGCCGATATGGGCGATGCCATGGACCACGGTAAAGAAAATGATCGGGCCCAGGAGCATCTTCAGCAACGCGATGAACGCCGTGCCCAAGGGTTTCATCTGTACGGCGATGGAGGGTGCGGCGAGGCCGAGCACGATAGCCAACGCCATCGCGATCAGCACCTGGATATACAGTTTGCCGAGCAATTTCATGGGGGACGACCTTGTTTTTATTGTCCAGGTCGAGCGTCGCACAGGGTGACGCGCTCAGGGCAATGCGTAACCCTTGCAGGACCATGCCTTTTGTTTATCGGCGCGTCAGTACGGCAGATCCAGGCGGCGTCTGGCACGGTGGATCGAGCCGTTGTGCAGCGCCCAGCGCATGGCGCCCGCCACCGGCTGCGTGGTCGCGCGCACGAGGCTGCGGCGCAGCGGCGAGTGGTGGATACCGAAGAGCTGCGCGGCCCAATCAGGCAACAGATCGACCCCGGCCTGCAGCATCAATGCACCCACTGGCCGCGCCAACCGGCTCGGCGCCGGCGCATTGCGCAGCAGGCGCAATACCTCAAGGCTGCGTTCATCGCACAGCAGTTGCCCGCGCATGCCCTCGATATAGGCGGCGATCGCGCGGGCATCGGTGGGTACCTGCTCAGCGCCGAGGCGCTGGGCGATCAGCGCGGTTTCGGCGTAGTAGCGATCCTGCTCGGCGAGGGATAACTGCGGGTTGAGATAGCGCAAATGCGCGGCCATGAAGCTGTGCACTTCGGCCACGTGCACCCAGGTCAGCAGGGCCGGATCGCTGGCCGCGTAGGGTCGGCCATCCGCCGCGGTGCCGACGACTTTTTCATGCAGGGTGCGGACCTTGTCGATCAGCCAGTCGGCGTCCTTGCGTGCGGCGAAGGTGGTGCCGGCGATGAACTGCCCGGTGCGGCGCAGGCGGCCGGTCATGTCGTCACGAAAGTTGGAGTGATCCCACACCCCGGCAAGCGCCAGCGGGTGGAGCATCTGCAGGAGCAAAGCGGTGATGCCGCCGATGAGCATGCATGGAAAGTCGCCGTGCACCTGCCAACACACGGCATCAGGGCCATAGAGGCCCGGGTCGCCCTTGGGCTGTTCGAAATCGATCTGCCCCAGCGCCAGGCCGGTCATGCTGAGCATTTGTGCTTCGATGCGGCGGCGCAGGTATTCCATAGGGTTTCAGCTTTCCATCGGCGCCGCCTCGGCGGCCGTGGCGCGCGCCAGGCCCAGCACCAGCAACAGGGTCAAAAGGGCAAAACCGGCCATGGTGGCGGTCATGCCGAGTATACCCAGCGGCGGCAGCAACAGGCTCACCAACAAACTGGCGAGGGCGCCGGCGAACATCTGGATCGAGGTCAGCAGCCCACCGGTGACCCCGGCCAGCGCCGGCAGCGGCTCCAGTGCGCCCTGGGCGGCGCAGGGTGCAAGGATGCCGAAGGCCGCAGTTGCCAGCACCAGGCACGGCATCAAGGTCGCCAGGGTGGCGGTTGCAGTCAGCGACATCACCACCGCCGCACCGGTGACCAACACCGCCAGGATCACCCCCCACTGAATCAGCCGCTGCGCCGCCACACCGCGCTGGCCCAGCCAGCCGCTGAGGCTCGCACCGGCGACGATGCCGGCGCCGGTGCAGGCGAACAGGATCGAATAGAGGGAGCTGCTGGCGTGCAGATGCTCGATCAGCACCACCGGCGAACCGGCCACATAACCGAACATCCAGCCGAACGCCAGGGCGTTGATCAGCAGATGGTCGCGTACCGAGCGATGGCTCAGGGCCTGGCGGTAATCCTCGATCAGGCTGGCGGCCTTGGCTTGATTTGGCTGAGGCCGAGCGGTCTCTTCAAGCCCGAGCCAGGCCATCACCAGCAGCAGTACGCCGCTCACGGCATTGATCGCGTAGATGGCGCGCCAGCCCATGGCTGCCAGGACTACCACGCCCAGGGCCGGGGCGACGATGGGCGCCATGTTCGCCACCACAGTGATCACCGCCAGCCGCGACTGCGCCACGCGCCCTTCGAAGCTGTCGCGCACCATGGCCATGGCCAGCGTCATCCCCGCACCCGCACCCAGGCCTTGCAGCAAGCGCGCGATCAGCAGCACGGTCATGTTCGGCGCCAGGGTCGCCAGCACGCCGCCGAGGGCGAACAGCACCAGGCCGATGACCAGCAGCGGCCGACGGCCATGGCGATCGGACAGCGGCCCGTAAAAGAACGGGCTCAGGGCAAAACCAGCCATGAACAGGCTCAGGGTCATCCCCGCCAGCGACTGAGTCGAATGCAGCGCAGCGCCGATGCGGGTCAGGGCTGGCAATGCCATGTCGGTAGCGATGGGCGGCAATGCAGCCAACGCCCCCAGGAACACCGCGAATGTCACTCCTGCCCTGCTCATCTTCATCGGGTTACGCCTTTCACAGTCAAAAAAGGCCGCTGGGGCGGCCAAAGCGGTCAGTTTATCGGGATAAAAACCGCAGCATCGGTCAGGGACTTCAGTTTACCGGCCATATGTGCGCGCGACCCTCTAATCCGCAGCTGCCAAGAATGGTACGACAACCGATGTCCATTCAGTCAATAATGCCCGCCGTGCATTCAAGGAGCCCAGCGCCGTGGCCGTCCCGCAAGTCATCCTGCCGATTTTCCTGCTGATCATCCTCGGCTACTTCCTCGCCCGCCGCGGCCCGC
Organism: Pseudomonas sp. GW821-FHT01A09; assembly: GCF_058986725.1. Lineage (NCBI taxonomy): Bacteria > Pseudomonadati > Pseudomonadota > Gammaproteobacteria > Pseudomonadales > Pseudomonadaceae > Pseudomonas > Pseudomonas sp. GW821-FHT01A09. The sequence goes on along the minus strand of NZ_JBYSWB010000029.1, from coordinate 7,716 downwards.
TCAAACCCGAGATCAACAAGGGCTTGAGCAGCATCACCTTCTCGTTGTTCATGCCCATGGTGCTCTTCACCGGCATGGCCAACGCGCCGCTGCACGACGGCTTGAATGTGACGCTGCTGGCCGCGTACTTCATCCCGGCCTTGCTGATTTTCGCGCTGGTCAACGGCGTCGCCCACTACTTCGTCGGCCACCCCACGCCCTATGGCCTGACCGCTGCCTTCGGCAACAACGCGCTGATCGGCATCCCGCTGGTGGCCGGGCTGTTCGGCAGTGGCGGGCTGGTGATGCTGTTCACCGTGCTGGCGGTGCACAGCCTGCTGCTGTTCAGCTTCCAGAGCCTGTACAACAGCTTCGCCGGCAACGAACCGTTCAAGGTCAGCACCCTGGTCGCCAGCCTTGCCAACCCGATGATCATCGGCTTGCTCGCGGGTGTGGCGCTGAACCTCAGCGACCTGCATCTGCCAGGCCCCTTGATGCAGCTGGCGCAGTGGCTGGCCCAGGCCGCCCTGCCCTGCGCGCTGATCGTGCTCGGCGCGAACCTGGCGGGGTTTCGGCTCAGGCCCAGCGTCGAGGCGTTGGGTATGACTGTCGCCAAGCTGGTGATCATGCCGTTGCTGGTGATCCTGGCGTGCCGGTTTTTCGGGATTGACGGCATGGCGCGCGGAGTGCTGGTGCTGATGGCGGCGAATCCGTGCGGGGTGAATACACTGGGTTTTTCGCGGACGCTGGAAGATAGCCAGAAGGCCAGTTCGGCGATTTGTCTGACGACGGTGTTGTCGGCGGGGACGCTGCCGGTGTGGATGTGGGTGAATGGGGTGGTGGGGTAATTAACTTGATACGGCGCTACGGCGCAGATCATCCAGCCAATCCAGCGCTTGCTCTTTTCGGTCTTCGGCAGAGCTTTTGTCTTTGAGGAAACGGTCCAGAACCCGACGCGTCATCAGTTGCCCCAATGGCCCTTGAGCAATCAATTCAGGGTAGCGATCCAAGTCGCCCAGGCGCATCAAGCGGCTGTCACCCTCTTGCGGATCGCGATAGCACGCCACCACATCGGCCAATGCGCTATCTGGCAACGCGTCAAGAAGGGCCGGGTTATGAGAGGTGAGCAGCACGCGCAGATGGTTCTGCGCAGCGATAGCATGAAGCTGGCTGACCAATGTCTGCGCTCGGCTTGGATGAACACCGTTATCTATCTCTTCGATGATCACCAGCGCCCCGGCAGGTGCGGTCAGCAGGGCTGCGCCGATGGCCAGAACGCGCAAGGTACCCTCCGACAACAGCGGCGCATCCACTACCCTGTCTTTCAGACCGAAAGACTCGACCAGCCTCACCATCACGTCGTTACGGTCAGTCTTGATGAACTGAATATCGGTGATGTCCTGCTCGGGCAGCGATTTGATGAACGCCAGCAGTCGCGCTTTGCGCTCGGGGATTTGGGAGATCTGGAAGAGCACCGCCGACAGGTTGCTGCCGTCTTCCTTGATGAGGTTGTCCTTCACATAGGCGTAATCACGCATCAATGCGGGACGTGGATCGAGGAACACGACATTACGCAAGGCTTCACGTATCGCTTTGGTAACCGCTGGAATCACTCGTTGTGCATCATCGTGCCCGGATTCGAATCGGCCCGGCGTTTCAAGTTGATAGAAAATCGCTTGGCGGTTCGAACAGGGGATGTGGGGGTTGATCCGGCCTGGCTTGAAGCTGTTGTAGGCCACGCTTATCTCTTCGGAGTTGGCGGTGGGCACACTGTCGACCTGATACAGCGCCACTGCCTCTGTGGCCTTGACCACACTTTCCGCCGTTACCACCAGTTGATCGGACACGAGCCCGATCGACATTTCGAAGTCGCCCCAATCCTGCGGCATATCACCGAAACGTACGCCTAGCCCGAAACCGGCGAGCGGGTCCCTGAACAGGTCGCTGGCTTGACCGCGCACCACTGCGTCGCCACTTTGAATCGACCGAGTGATATCGTCCAGGCGGCTTCCTTTGGCCAACCAGTTAAGGATTCGAATCGCCTCCAGCACATTGCTCTTTCCCGATGCATTGGCACCGATCAGAAAGGTCATGCCGGACAACGGCAAGCTCGCCGATTCGTAGCTCTTGAAGTTCTTCAGTTCAATCGAAATCAGCATATTCATGATGCTCGTGTGGGCGTCAGCACTCAATTTCGACATGGTAAGGCAATAACCAGCAAGCCGCATCGCTTGAAACCGCGAAGGGTCTCGGCGATGCGGCTGGAACCGCTGAATTATGGAAGCGAGTGCTCTAAGTTAGCGATCAACGAGTCGACCACGGCCTTGGCCGCTGCTAGCGAATTCATCGCGCTGAACGCGCTGTCACCCTGTAATGGCTCCGCCCCCAGCGCCGCCCGGAGCAAGGGTGCTTTCAACAGGCTCAGCAGCTCGGACACGCTTTCCATGGCATCGGCGATGGGGATATCGGGGTTTACGGTGAACAGTAGGCGGTGGTTTTGGGCGTCGCCGGTGGGATGGAAGCCGTGGCCGGAAGCGGTGGTGGCTCGGGCCAGATTGTTTTCGGGAGTGTTCATGGGTTCAGCTCCGTTTGCAGTATTGAAACTGACACCCTCGTCGCCAAACGAATGGGTGACAGCTGTACGCAGGTTGGCGAACCGGGGCAAACGGAGCCCGGCAGACCCGAAAGTCTCCCGCGCACAGCCGTCATAGCACACAGCTACAGGACGCGATGATGCGCCTGCTGGTGTGTTGAGGCGCAATGCGCCGTTTGCTGTTCGGGTCGCCAAACCCGGTCGCCGGGTGATCGGCAACGGGGAGCGACGATACTGGTTGAGGGGCTTGGGTGCAATATTGGCCAAGTGGCATCTGCCGAGAGATGACTTGGACATGCGATCCGTTTTTGGTTATCGAGGTAACTTCACCAAAAGTGAAGCCAGTGAAGTTGCTATCAGTGGCTCGCTATGGTCCAGGTCTGACGATGACTGTCTGCGCCGCGAGTCGGCAGCTAGTAGGGGCTGGATGTGGCTGCCAGTCCTGATATTTGCCTTCGGCCCCGCGTTTCGTAACAAACGGGCATCCTCCAATTGACGGCCTAATGGGTCGGTCCCTGCTATCCGAGCAATGTCGCTTTCAAGACCTAGCACCTGAAGCACCGACAGGTAAGCGCCAATGGTCACGCCAGCTCCGCCTGACTCCAATGACCGCAATGTCATCACTGACATCCCGGCGCGCTCGGCCACTGTCTTTGCCGTGAATCGTCGACGCAATCGTGCGAGTTTCAAGCGCTCCCCTAAGCCGTGCAACAACCGCTCGGTTTTTGGAAGCAGTGGAGCTGTTTTTCTTGCCATTGCGAGCACCTGTAAATCCGATTCAATCAACTCTCGACAGCCCAAGTGCAATTATTACGACGTTCTTCATCATCAAGCGCCAGAATAATTGCACTTTCATACGCCTTTCAGAACCGCTGTGCGACCCAGTCGCCCATCGCTTTGTCCTCCAGTGCATAGGCTCCTCTGCTGGCCTTCCAGACCAATTCCTTCTCTCGCAGCGCATCGATGCAGGCCTGAATCGTCTGCGTCCCCGGCGTCAGATCGCTACCCATCGCCTCCAGACGCCGAGTCACCGCCAACAGTGTCTCATCGCCGAAGGGGGCAAATGGCCGGTTGTCACGGGAACAGAGCGCCATGACTTCCAGCACCGCTCTTTGCGGCAGCGTAAGAGTGTTATAGGCACTTTCGTACTCGAGCCAGGCGCCCGCGCGCATGAGTAGTGCCTGACTATGCAACAACTCACCGAGCTGACTGGCTTCCCCCAATTCAAGCGCGACGACGCTGATCAGGCTACGGAGCATTTCGGGGCGGCGCCCCACCAGATCGAATGCGGCATCGACATCCGCGGCATCGAACTGATTGGTAGCTGCCAGGCGCTGGTTGAGGTGAAGGGTGTAGGCCTGCGTGAAGTCTTTAGCCAGCAGCGGGAAGGGCGTGATGTTCGAGCCATAGAATGGTTGACTGCGGGCAAGTACCAGGTGAGCCAGCTTGTCGCGGTTCGAGCCGGTGAATACCAGATGCAAACCGGGGCTTTCACGTCCTTGATTAAGCGCGTCGCGAGCGGCCTTGAGGCTGAACATGGCCGTGCACCCCGCTTCGGTCGACAGAGCATGCTGCGCCTCATCGATAACCAACACCAATGTCTTGCCGCTGACGGTATGGAGCAACTGCAGAGCATGGGTAAGCGTGGCACCTTGCGGCAATTGCGGTCGGCTGAAATCCCAGGAGAAGGTACGCAGAAAGTTAAGTTTTTCTACGCCTGCGGACTTCGCCAACTTGCGGAGTCCTTTCTCAAATGGGATCAGTGCGGCGGTCAGATCACGAGTGATCAAGTCGGCAGGATCGGCATTGCGATCCGCCCATAGATCCACGTATACCGCCAGCCAGCCGCGCTGGACGCATTCAGGGATCAAATCTTCGCGCAAGAAAGTACTCTTGCCCGTGCGCCGTGGAGCGGCGAGAAACAGCCCGGAGGTGTAATCATGCAGGCCGTACCCTTGCAAACCGTCAGCGATGCTGGCTGCGAGGGCAGGACGTCGAAAAGCGAGATGGTGAGGCGTCTGGCTCATGATCTATACCTTTTTATATCAATTACTATAATTTATATCTTTAAGTATAATTCAGTATATTCACTGGTCAATGGAATAGGGAAAAGCTTCCCGTGATGCTCTGCGCCTGCCCGGTCCCTGACCAGCGAGCGCCGGCGTTTGATGTCGATTAGTAAAATCACCGTGCAAAAACCGGCTAACAGGCGTATACCACCGACGCAAATGCATCTGTTTCGCAAACGCTAACGGTAACCGCTATGCCCGCCACCTCCCCCGCTCCAGCCGAATCCCCCTACACCCCTGCGCGCAAATGCCTGCACTGGCTGTCGGCATTGATCATTCTATGGGCGACGTTCAGTGGGTTCGGCGTCGGGCTGCTGGCGCCCGAGGACCCGGTGCGGGTGTGGGTCGAAAATCTCAACCCGCAGCTGACCAGCCTGTTCATCCCGTTTTTCCTGGCGCGGTTGTGGCTGTATCTGCGCGATCGGGATACCGAAGTGCATAATCGGGTGGCGGCGTGGGTGCATGGGTTGCTGTATCTGATGATCTTCAGCGTGCTGCTCAGCGGCGTGCTGATGATGACGCATCCGGTGACCATGCTGTCGCTGGTGACCTTTCCTCAGTTGATCCATTCCACGCTGGTGCTGGAGCGTATTCACGAGGCGCACCATGTGCTGTGTGCGTTGCTGGCCCTGCTGGTGGCGATGCACCTCGGGGCGGTGGCGATGCATGCGCTGCGTGGGCAGTCGGTGTTGCATAGGATGCGCTGAGTGCCTGCAAGGATCTTTTGCGACTCGACGGGCCTCTTCGCGAGCAGAGCTAGCTCCCACAGGGGTGATGTATCCGAGCCGATGCATTTGGTGTCCATACGTAACAACCTGGACACCCCTCGTCCGAAATCTTCGCCACACGTCGCCCGCCCGTGAAACCTTTGCCATCAGTTAGTGTCACAAGGCCATCACCCTGTTAATCTAGCGCAAAGCCTCTGCAGTGCACCATTTGAAGGCCATACCCATGCACAGTCTCGATACTGCCGAACAACAACGCCTGGCGGCTGTGCATGCGCTGCAATGGCTGGAAACCGCTCATAACGAGGATTTCCAGCGTATCTGCCGTTTGGCGGCAGCCTATTTCAAAGTGCCGACCGTGCTGGTCTCGTTGGTGGAGCAGGACCGCCAGTGGTTCGCTGCACGCATCGGCTTCGGTCCCAGCGAAACGCCGATCAACCAGTCGTTCTGTGCGCTGACCATCCGCCAGAACGGCGTGATGCAGGTGCCCGACGCCCAGCAGGACGCGCGGTTCTGCAAAAACGCGCTGGTCACCGCCCCCGAAGGCATCCGCTTTTACGCTGGCGCCTCGCTGCGCACCCGCTCGGGCTACAACATCGGCAGCCTGTGCATCATCGACAAGTTTCCCCACGAGCTGGCCCCCGGCGACAGTCTGGTGCTGCAGGACATGGCCGAAATGGTCATGGCGCAGATCGAACAACGGCAAATGCTCGACACTCGCGACCCGGTCAGCGGCCTGCCCAACCTGCGGCAATTCCTGACCGACACCCGTGGCCTGCATCTCGATCCCCGGGCACCGGCGCGGCTGATGATGCTGATCGAGGCGGTGGACAATCAGTGGCAGCCCGACGACGGCGCCGATGACAATTTCACTGCACTGCGCTCCGGGGCCAAGCGCGTCAGCGACAAGCTGGCGCATATCCTCGAGGGCGTGGCGTGCCTGTATCAGCTCAGCGAGCAGCAGTTCTGCCTGATGCTCACCTGTCACCCCGACCGCCATCAGGAACTGACCCGGGCGCTGGTGGAGATGATCACCCAGCCCTTCCCCACCCAGGATTTCCCCTTGGCGCCGTGCACGCGCATCGGCGTCGCCTGCTGCCTGGACGGCAGCCAATCGGTGGGCAATCTGCTGCGCAAGGCCATCCATGCCGCCAGCGCCGCCGAGCGCGCGCGCAGCCGCTGGCAGGCCTACGACGAGAGCCGCGCGCACATCCATCGACGCGCGTTCAGCCTGGTCAACGATTTCAGCGCGGCCATGGAGGGCGGCGGCATGTACCTGGAATTCCAGCCGCGCTTCAACCTGCAGGATGGCCGTCAGCTCGGTGCCGAGGCGCTACTGCGCTGGCGTCATCAGCACTTCGGGCCGGTGTCGCCGGCCGAGTTCATCCCGCTGATCGAACGCGCCGGGCAGATCAACCATGTCACCCGCTGGGTCATCGATCGCTCGCTGGCCGCGGTCGCGCAATGGGCCCATGACGACAGCAAGGTATCGATCAATCTGTCGGCGCTGGACTTCCAAGGCATGGACATCGCGCAGACACTGAGCCGAGCCTGCAAAGTCCATGGGGTGCCCGCCGAGCGCATCGAGGTGGAAATCACCGAGGGCGAGTGGATACGTGAAGCGCCGAATGTGATCGGACAGTTGCAGCGGATTCGGGCGCTCGGGGTGGATGTCGCCATCGACGATTTCGGCACCGGCTACAGCAACTTCGCTTACTTGCGAGATATCCCGGCCAATGTGCTGAAGCTCGACCAATCGATCATCACCGACCTGGAAAACAAACCGCGCAACCGCGTCATTGCCCGCTCGGTGCTGCAACTGGCCCGGGAGCTGGGGTATCGGACCGTGGCTGAAGGGATCGAAACGTTCAAGAGCTTGAGCCTGGTGAAGTCCTATGGCTGCCATGAAGCGCAGGGGTATTTCTTGAGTCGACCGTTGCCGGCGGAGCGGCTGATGCGCGGGTATGCCGAGGGTAACGAGAAGGATTTCCCGCTGATTGCCTGCGGCTAAAATTCAATGAATGCCTGAAGCCAACCCTGTAGCGAGGGAGCTTGCTCCCGATTCGGTGTGTCAGCCACCACATCCAGTACTGACACACCCTATCGGGAGCAAGCCCCCTCGCTACAGGGGAGATGTTCGGGTCGGCGATTCATCAGGGTTTCAGCAACTGCATCTGCAGGCGAAAGCATTTCCCCTAGATCGCCAGGCCCAACCCTGTGGTGAGAGGGCTTGCTCCCGATGCGGGGTGTCAGCCACCTCATCCAGCACTGATACACCCTATCGGGGGCAAGCCCCCTCGCTACATGGCACATGTTCGGGTCGGCGATCATCAGGGTTTCAGCAATTGCA
>NZ_JBYSWB010000028.1:0-86080 GCF_058986725.1 Pseudomonas sp. GW821-FHT01A09 | reverse complement strand
CGGCCAAGCCCCGCTGGGCCATGGAAGGCCCATCGGGGCGTGCCCCGCGCAAGCGTGCCGGAACGCGGGAACCCCTCGCCCCAGCGAGGGGCCAATGGGGGGGCGGCGACCCCAAGGCCGGCTCGAAAGCAGAACCCCCCGATCCAAGACCCACCAGCGAAGCTCTTGCAACAGTCCAAACGCCAAACACTGCTGACCCTGTCCATCCGCAAGAAACATCCTCCGAACCCGTCGTGGCCTGCCTAAGCCGTTGCACTCATCGCCAGGGTGACGTCATCCATCAGCGCCTTGGCCATCTCGTTCAGATAGACCGCAGACAGAGCGGCATGGCCAGTCGGGTCACCAAACGCGGCTTCGGTCATCAGCTTGTTGGCGCAGTCTTGCAGGATGGAGGCATGTTCCAGGGCGTCGATCGCGGGAATGTTCGGGTTGACCGTGAACAGCTTGTGGCCGCCAAGGGAGCGTCCGCAGGGGGTGGTGCCAGCGGTGTGAAGATCTGCTTGAGTCATCGGTAAGCTTCCTGTGGGTATAGGGATCGCCACCTTCTGCCGCCAAGCAAAATTGGGTGGCGAACTACGCAAGGTTGGCGGACCGGCCCACAGACCCGGCACCTCCGCAGAGGTCCCTGCGCAATTCGCCATAGCACCATAATGCAGGCGAAAAAAAACGCCTGCATTACGGGTTCGGCGCTTTTGCGCTGTGAGTCCAGGCCGCCAAGCCCGGATCGCTGATGTGCAGCGACGGCCGAGAGGTTAACCCTCTCGCTGTTCGATCACAAGCGTTCAGAAGCCGACTTTGTAACCATCCCAGTGCATCAGGGTGTAGGCCGGATCCCGTGGTCAAAGTCCCTGAAGACGTCTGCGAACTGCGGAAACTGGGGACGAAGCGGTCACAAGATCGCTAATGAGGTTGCTCTGAGAAACCTTCGCCTGAGCCATACCCTCATCGTCGACTGCTCAAACACCCGTCCTGTTCTGGACGCTGAAGCACCTGAAACCTGACAGTTCTGATAGCTATGCGGATCCGCTAGGCGGGCGGACACTGATGCATCAAGTACCCTTTCCTGGAAATGGGCAAATGAGCGAACCTGATAAAACATCTTTCACTGTCGAGCTAACTTTCAGCGAGGCAGTCAGGTTGTTGGCCACTGACCAGCAAACCTCGGTGACACATTGCCTTAGCGGTGGACGCACAGGGCGGCAGAGCTACAGCCCGTTCGGTCAGCATTCAGCAAAGCGCGGTGCACTGAGTCTGCTGGGTTTTAACGGCGAACGGATCGAATCGATGACCGGACATTATTTTCTAGGTCAGGGATATCGTCAGTTCAATCCAGCACTGATGCGCTTCAATCGCCCAGATAGCCTAAGTCCGTTCGGCCGCGGAGGCATTAATTGCTACGCCTATTGTGGGGGCGACCCGCTGAACAGGAAGGACCCTTCCGGGCACACATGGAAACCCCTGAAAAGGTTTCTGCGACGGATAGGCTTGATGGACACACCAACGCGCAAAGCGCCTCCACATAGAGTACAGGCGATGGGTTTTCATGGCACGACGCGTATAGACGCGGATAACCTTGTCGCCAATGGACCTCAGAAAATGTATGAGGGAAAGAGCAGTGGATTTAAAAATTTAAAACATGGAGGAGGCTTCTATGTCGCTCAAAATATCGAAGAAGCTCGAATCTATGCTACCGATCATTTATATGACCCCAGAAACCCTGAGGGTATCGCCGCTGTTGTCAAGGTTTACGTAGAAAACTTTAAGTATCAACGTCCAGGTAAACACTACCTTATGGTCGACGGTAGCCATGGAGATGTACTTGTTTTCCAATCGTCGGCATATCGGGATATCTATGTGGAACATCATGAAATTATGACTCAACACGGAATAACGCCGGTGTCAACTCCTTCCCAGGCGAACAAAGTCATCCGTAACATAGCAGAACAACAGCGTAGGGGCCCCTGAAAAAGACTCACTGCTTTGACGAAATGCCGTCATGCCAACCACTGAGTTTTTCCGACAACGCAAACGATTTCGCCGGGCAGCCCCACGGCTTGATCATCGCCGACGACAGACGAAAAAAATGCCCCTTCGGCGCCTGGGCGGGAAATCTGCAAAAAATTGACGCCAAAGGAACCACGCATTTCAGATGCTGTCATTTTGATATCGCGATGCCGGTGTTCGACTGAAACCCTGGCATGAAGGGCCGCAGACAGCTGCGTGACCGCCGCGCTCAATGGCACTGAATAGCAGAGATAGCGTGATGTGGGGATCAATGATCAAGGGGCTTGAAAATATCAGCGTTCGCGCAAAACTGACGCTGGGCTTCACCGTGGTACTGGCGCTGACCGTACTGATCGCGTTGACCGGCTGGCGCGGCCTCGCCGCGTTGAGTGAACGTGGCGACAAACTGATCGAGATCACCAAACTCAACGAGCAGGCCCGGGACATGCGCATCGCGCGACTGTCCTACACGTTGAAGGCGGACAGCGAGCACGCCGCAGCGGTGCTCAAGGCCGCAGACAGCCTGGACCGCCAGATCGACAGTATCCGTAGCCAATTGGAAACCCCCGAAAGCCTGCACCTGGTCGACCAGGCTGAGCAGGCGTTGGACCAGTACCGCGGACATTTCAATGATTTCACTCGGGCCGTACAGGCTCAGAACGAAGAAGCGTCGCGCCAGGCCCAGGAGGCGTTGAACGTCGACATCGGCGCTTTACTGCAAGCCAGCAAGGCATTGTCGGCAGGTCAGACCGCCAAACGCGATCATGATGTCGACCAGGCCAACCTGTGGCTGGCGGTCGCCTCTGCCTTGGCGCTGATATTGGGCATCCTGTCCGCCTGGCTCATCACTCGTTTGATCGTCGTCCCTCTGCGTGTGACCTTGGAGGCTGCCGAGCGTGTGGCCCACGGTGATCTGGGTCAGGACCTGATCGTCACGCGCGGTGATGAACTGGGGCAGCTGCAGAACAGCATGCAGCGCATGACGGTGAACCTGCGTGGGCTGATCGGAGGCATACGCGATGGCGTGGTGCAGATCGCCAGCGCGGCCGAAGAGCTCTCGGCGGTGACCGAGCAAACCAGTGCCGGCGTCAACAGCCAGAAGGCCGAGACCGATCAGGTGGCCACGGCCATGAACGAGATGGCGGCCACCGTGCAAGAGGTCGCGCGCAACGCCGAACAGGCTTCCCAGGCGGCCGTGACCGCGAGCAAGGATGCCCGGGACAGTGATGAAGTGGTGGCCCAGGCCATGACCCAGATCGAACGCCTGGCCGCCGAAGTAGGACTCTCCACCACCGCGATGGCCGACCTCAAGCGCGAAAGCGACAAGATCGGCACCGTGCTCGATGTGATCAAGGCGGTCGCCCAGCAGACCAATCTGCTGGCGCTCAACGCCGCCATCGAAGCCGCGCGGGCCGGTGAAGCGGGACGCGGCTTTGCCGTGGTGGCCGATGAAGTGCGCAGCCTGGCCCAGCGCACTCAGGCGTCCACTGAAGAAATCGAAGGCTTGATCGATGGTCTGCAAAAAGGCACCCAGCAGGTCTCCAGCACCTTGGAAAACAGCCGCACCTTGACGGACAGCAGCGTCGAACTGACGCGCCGAGCGGGTTCTTCGCTGATGAACATCAGCCGATCGGTGTCGTCCATCGAAGCCATGAACCAGCAAATTGCCGCTGCAGCCGAGCAGCAGGCAGCCGTGGCCGAGGAGATCAATCGCAGCGTACTGAACGTGCGCGATATCTCCGAGCAGACCTCGGCAGCCAGCGAGGAAACCGCAGCCTCCAGTGTCGAACTGGCACGCTTGGGGGTGCATTTGCAGGGGATGGTGGGCAGCTTCAAGCTGTGACGTTCAAACCCAGCCGCAGGCTTCCCGCGAGGGGCAGGCGGCTGGGCAGGCGTGCGCAGCACAAGACAGGCTTCAAGCAAACCCGGTCACGACATGGGGCACGTAACGCTCTTCGAGCCGGGCAATTTCCTCAGCGCTCAACACCAGGTCCAGCGCCGTGATCGCCTCGTCCAGCTGGCTCACCTTCGACGCGCCGACAATCGGCGCACTGACGCCTTGTTTGTTCAGCACCCAGGCCAGCGCCACCTGGGCCATCGGCACACCGCGCTCGCCGGCGATCTGCTCGACCACATCGATCACGCGGCCATCTTCGACCTCGGTGGCCTGATAGAAGCGCTGGCCCGAGATGTCGGTTTTGGTGCGCTCGGTCTGCTGACCGTGGGGCCGAGTCAGGCGCCCGCGGGCCATCGGGCTCCAGGGCATGAGGCCCACACCTTGATCGCGGCACAGCGGAATCATCTCCCGTTCTTCTTCGCGGTAGAGCAGGTTGAGGTAGTTCTGCATCGACACGAAGCGGCTCCAGCCGTTGGCGGCGGCCACTTGCTGGGCCTTGGCGAACTGCCAGGCGTACATGGACGACGCGCCGATATACCGCGCCTTGCCAGCCTTGACCACGTCGTGCAGGGCTTCCATGGTCTCTTCGATGGGCGTGCTGTAGTCCCAGCGGTGGATTTGATAGAGGTCCACGTAGTCGGTGCCCAAGCGACCCAGGCTGGCATCGATGGCGGCCATGATCGCCTTGCGTGACAGGCCTTGCTCGTTCGGCCTGGTCGAGCCTTCCCACATGTTGGCCGGGTAGAACACCTTGGTGGCGATCACGGTTTCGTCGCGGCGGGTGAATTCCTTGAGCAGTTTGCCGACGATCACTTCCGAGGTGCCGGCGGAATAGCTGTTGGCGGTATCGAAGAAATTGATCCCGTGCTCCACGGCGCGCTGGATGATCGGCCGGCTAGCGGCTTCGCCCAGCGTCCAGGGGTGCATGCCCGCGTCGGGCTCGCCGAAGGTCATGCAGCCCAGGCACAGGCGGGAGATGTCCAGCCCGGTGCTGCCTAATTTGACGTATTGCATGTGCGTGTCTCCTCGAGGTGGGGCGGATGGCGCTCGTAAGATCGGCATCCGCTGGCGTAGTTCGATCCTGTCTATCCCATGACCCTGCCACCAGGGAACCAAAACATGGCCAAAACGGGCCTTTGGTCTGCGCCAGTGGAAACCGGACCGCTACTCGCGGTAGAAATATACCCCTAAAGCGCCAAACCAGAGTGCTGAGCCCCCAGCGGGGGCAGTGATCGTTGGTGTTGCCAACGGCGGTTGTCTTTTGTGATCGGCCTGCCTGGATGTGGCGCGCGGGACATGCAGTACGACAGTGGCGCGTACGGCAGCCGCACGCCGGGTGTTCATCCTGAAAAGACATTTCCTGATGGGGGGATGCACATGGTTACTCCACCGCACGGCGCGCCGGGGCAAAGCGCGTCGCGTATCGCCAGAATGGACGATGGCACACAACTTCAGAGCGTGAACTGGGCCAGCGAAAGTATCGACGTCGCCACCCCCAACCATGGCGCCGGGGATCGTATCGATTTCTGGCGCGAAATGATCCTGCGCCTGTTCGCCGATGTCGAGATCGGCGCCGTCGGTACACCGGATTTTTTCGGCAAGGTCAAATCGCAGAAGTGCGACCTGCTGCGCATCAGCGATGTCAGCGCGGCGGCGCAGGCCGTCAACCGTCGGCATCTGCAACCGCGCAGCCGCGATGAAGACAAGTACTTCGCGGTGCTGATGCTGCAAGGCACCGAGTCACTGGAACAGGACGGTAACCGCACCATCATCGGCCCTGGCGATTTTGCCGTGTACGATGCGACGCGCCCGCATCAATTGAGCTTCACCGACGACTGGCGGCAGATCATCGTCAGCGTGCCGCGCACCAGCCTCGATCAACGGGTGATGCACATGGAGCGCCGGATCGCCACGCGGGTCTCGACCGATACCCCGACTGGGCGGGTCATGCGCATGTTTTTGCAAAGCATCGCCGGGCAGATCGGCCAGTTCACGTCGGCGGAGATGGCCAGCCTGTCGGAGGCCGCGACCAATGTCATCACCTTGGCCATGGGCAATCTCCACCCGCTGGACCCCGAGCATTCCAGATGCAAGACCCTGACGCTGATGCGGGTGAAGATGTTCGTCAACGATCACCTGCGCGACCCCGCGCTCAGTGCCGGTCAGGTGACCAACGCGCTGGGCCTGTCCAGCCGCTACGTCAACCGCCTGTTCGAAGCCGAAGGCCTGTCGCTGATGCGCTACGTGCTGCGTCGACGGCTGGATAGATGCGCCATGGACCTGGTGAGCCCGAGCCAGGCAGCACGGCGGATTTCTGAAATCGCTTTCGCCTGGGGCTTCAATGACCTCTCTCACTTCGGCCGCGCCTTCCGCGAAGCCCATGGCTGCTCGCCCAGCGAGTGGCGCGAGTCGGCGGGGCGCGGCGTCTGACCGCGCACCGCCGGTGCTCAACCCGCGATCATGTTGGCGGCCTGTTGAGTGGCCTCGGTGGTGCGGGTCGCCAGTTTTCGGACTTCATCGGCGACGACCGCAAAGCCGCGGCCAGCCTCACCGGCGCGGGCCGCCTCGATGGCGGCGTTGAGCGCCAGCAGGTTGGTCTGGTTGGCGATGCCCTGGATGGTAGTGACGATCTGCGTCAATTGGGCGAGGTTTTCCTGCATGGCGGTGTGCTGGTGCGCCTGCGCCTCGCGCAGCTGACGTTCCTCATGGCTGGCATGGATATCGGTGATGGCGCCGACCACGCGCAACGGCGATCCATCAGCGGCACGCTTGGTCTGGCCGCGGCCACGAAACCATCGGTACTCCCCATTTTTATGGCGCAAGCGATAGACGACATCGAACGGGGTCTGGCCAGTATGATCGTTGACATGGGCCACAAAGGCACCAATGGCGCTCTGGCTGTCTTCGGGATGCAGGCGCGATGACCAGGCCTCCAGCGTGTTGGGGAACTCCTCAAGACTGCTATGGCCCAGCAAGCGACGCATTTGCGAAGACCACCAGATGGCGTTTTTCGGGTTGGCTGGATCACCTGCGATGACTTCGATGTCCCACAGCCCATCGTGCAGCATTTCGCGGGAAATCTCGAAGCGTGTGGCGGCCAGCGTGAGCTGTTGTTCCTGCAATCGATGCAGATGAATGTCGGCCAAGGTGCCGGCCACTATCAGCGGGTGCCCGCGCTCGTCGCGCCAGCACTGGCCGCTCATCCTGGTCCAGCGATACTCGCCCTGGCCAACGTCCATACGGTATTCATGGCTGAACTCGCCGCGAGCATTTCGGTCGTTGATGTGCCTGGCGAACGCGGTCTCGAAGGCCTCGCGCTCGCTGGGGTGAATGGCCTCCAACAGGCGTCCCAGACGCGTTGGCAGCAACCGTCCGGCCAGTGAATTCGACCACCAGATCTCGCTCTGCGCGCAAACCGGCGCCGTTGCACCGATCTGCAGCTCCCAGAATGTCTCCCTGTCGTTTTGAGTGAAACGATCCCAGCGTTGTTGCTGCTGGTGCAGTTCGTAGCAAGCGTGCTCACGCTCGCTCATTGCCTGCGCGCGCGCCTGTTCGCTGACTGCCAGGCGTTCGCGCAAATCATCGCGCTCCGACAACAGGCCCTCGACGCCTGACACGACTCTTTGCAGCAGCAGATCATCCGTGGCCGTTGGTCCGCCTGGGGCGTCGGGTGCCTCGAGGCGATCGGCCAGTTGTTTGAGCACCCGGCGCACGACCGGCCTGTTGAAGAAAAACATGGGTTACCTCCAGTCGAGTGTGAACTCGAGTGGCTCAAGGAGTGGTGGCCGGGTAGCCGGGTTTCATAGGGGGCAAGGCAGACAATGGCCTGCGCGCAGCCAACTCCCCGAACACCAGGCCGATGGTGGCCCACAGCAGCAGATGAACACCTAGCGACGCCAGGCGGAACTGCCCGAGTGCATCCACTGGAAAACCATCGGGTATCCGAGTGGGCATCGATGGCATCAGTGCCGCCGCAGCGGCGACGATGGCGCAATAGGCCCCAACGCTGATCAATGGTGCGTGCCAGCCACTCAACCGCTGATCTGCCCGTCGACCCATGCGCAATGCCAGCGCGCAGGCCAGTACCGATATCAGCAGCATGGCGAAATACACCCCGGTGCGTAGCTTTATGGTTGCCGGATCGCCGATGGCGGGCGGGTTTGCCGGGTACTTGAGCCAGGGGCTCAGCACCAGTACCACGAAGGCCATACCTGCCAGCCATCCGGCAAATCCACGCGGCGACGCAGGGCCGATGCGCCGGTGCAGCAAGGCGAAAGCCATGGCATACAAACCGCCAGCGGTTGCGCCGAATACCAGCAAGCCGGTGAGCAGGCCTATCCCGGCCTGGGTGCCGCGAGTGATGGCGGGTGCTTGTTGGTGATGATGCGCCGAGGTCGCTGCAACGCCATGGGCGGCGCTGTCTTGCTGCTCTTCGAAGGCGATGGCGCGTTCGATCGCCGGCTCGCCGGCAACCCGGGCGAAGCCATAAGCCAGTACGCCGGCCAAGAGGCCGACGAGCATGCCTCTGATCAACAATGATCCGATCATGATGCCTCCTTCAATGGCAGGGAAAGCCCAGCAGATGGCGGGCGTCGTGGGTGAACTCATGCACGTCGGTGCCGTTGAACAGCGCCACGGCGCCTTGCTCGGCGCCCACGAAGTACAGCGCAAGGACAAACAGCAGAAAGGCCAGTGCCGCCCACGGCAGCAGTGCGCTGACGGGCAGAGGGGCAGGGGTTGTAGCGGGTGCGGTAATGACGTCGGACATGGTCAGCTTCCTGCGCAATTCGAGTGGGGGATGGCCGGGCTGACCGCGATCGGCCCAGGGTGGTGTGAATGAACCTGGCCGGGCGGGCAATCAGCGTTGCTCAGCGCCACCGCCGCGCCATGGGGGGTGTGTAGATAGGCTTGGCGCCATTGCTCCGCGCGTTGTGAGATGGCCACTGGGTCGGCGATGCCGAGCTGCCCGATCAGGGTTTCGAACGCCGCCGCCCATTGCCGGTAATAGGCATCGTTGACGCGTTCACCCAGGCGCGCCGGTGCGGCCTTTATCTCTTCGCTCATGACCTCGACCCACTGCGACCATTCAAAGGCGCCGCTTTTGAACAGGTGCACGGTGAGGCCGAAGACGTTGGCTTGCCAGGGCGCATCGAAGACCGGACCTTCTTCGTCCACGGGGACCCGTGCGGCGGTCAGCTTGTCGATGTCATTCATGTTCGGCGATCTCCAGATAGTCGTCCCACAGATCGATACGCAGGCTGTCCTGGGCAGGTGCCGCCTCGCCCCACAGCTCGGTGGCACTGAAGCTGATGTTGTACAGATGCTGCGGATGCTCCCCCAGCCCGTGGGCGACGGTATCCGGGGTGAGAAACACGCCATGGTCGAGCTGGACGCGGCCCAGCTTGCCGCGCACATAGCGGGGCATGCGCGTGTGAGTGGTGGGGTTGATGTTTTTTACGCGTACCCAGTCGCCGACGCGGAAACGAGCGATGCGCTCGACCTCGACTCGCGCCGAGGCCCCCGTCTTGACCAGTATGGGAACGAACTCTTCAGTCAGTACCGGCATCAGGCGTCTCCTTGCAAATGGTGCATGCGCGCGGCCAGTTCGGCTTCGGTGACCACGCCTTTGGCGATCAGCAGCGATTCGATCCCGTGTACCCAGTGCTCGTAGTAGCTGGACGTCAGGTAGTGCACCGGGTCCATGCGTTCGACGGCGTGGCGGAATTCGTCGATGTTGAAATGGCCGCCGCCGAAGGTGGCGAAAAACAGCCCGAAAATCCGCCGTTCCCAGTCGTGGCGGAACAGCACTTCATCTGGGTCTTGCAGCACCGGGCCGAGGCCGTGCATGCCGCCCAGGTCATGTATCGAGTTCATGGCGAATCCTCCAGGGCCTCAACGAAGGTCGGCGGCCGGCAGGGCCAGTCCCGTGCCGATCATGGCGTCACGGGTGACCAGCTTCATCAGCTGCGCCTCGCTCCAGCCGTCGGTGCCGGCAGGGCGCTCGGGCAGTACCAGGTAGCGCAGCTCGGCATTGCTGTCCCAGACCCGGACTTCCTTGCTCGGCGCCAGGGTGACGCCGAACTCGGCCAGCACGCTGCGCGGGTCGATGACGATGCGCGAACGATAGGGCGCCGATTTGTACCAGATCGGCGGCAGGCCCAGGGTCGGCCAGGGGTAGCAGGAACACAGGGTGCAGACCACCACGTTATGCACGGTCGGGGTGTTCTCCACGACCAGCATGTCTTCGCCCTGTACGCCGGAGAAACCCAGCTCGGCGATGGCGGCCGTGGCGTCTGTCAGCAGCCGTTGCCTGTAGTGCGGGTCGTACCAGGCCTTGGCCACCACCTGCGCGCCATTGCGCGGGCCGACCTTGTGTTCGTAGAGGTCCACCAGGGCATCCAGCGCGGCGGGGTCGATCAGTTGTTTTTCCTGGAGGATGGACTCCAGCGCCTTGACGCGCAGTTCGATGTCGCTGGGCGGTTCGGTGTGTTCGTGGTGGTGATGATCGTGGCTGTGGTTCATCTCAGGGCTCCTGCAAGCTATGGGGACCACGCCGCCATGTGCCTCGGCGGCGTGGCCGGTTGGGCGTCAGCGCGCTTGCCAGTCCGTGGACGCCTCGAAGGCTGCCGCGGCCTGGTAAAGGGTGCTTTCGTCGAAGTGCCGACCCACCAGCATCAAGCCCACCGGCAGCCCGTCCACCCGCCCGCAGGGAATCGACATCGCCGGATGACCGGTGACATCGAAGCCTGCGGTGTTGCCGATCATCTCCAGCGCCCGGGACACGTACTCGATGATCGAGCAGCCTGGCTCCGGCAACCGCTGCGCGGTGATCGGCACAGTGGGCATGACCAGCAGATCGAAATCTTCCAGCGCCTGGTCGTAGCCGGCGCGGGCCAAGCGCGCGAGGTTTTGCGCTTTGGCGTAGAAGCGGCCGTGGTACTGCTCCAGCCCGTACTGGCCGACGAACATGCACATCTTCAGCGAGGCCGAAAGGTCGTCCGCGCTGTCGCGCCAGGCGACATGCTTGTTCAGCAGCTCGACGTCGTAGAGGCCCTTCCAGTTAAAGCCCATGCCGTTGCCGTGCATCATTTGCACGGTCAGGCCCTCGCAGCCGATGGGGTTCCACAGGGCGCCCGCCAGCGTATGTTCGGGCACCGACACTGGCGACACCTGTGCGCCCAGCGCTTCGAACTGGGCAATGGCTTCGCGCACGCAATCGCCGACGCGCGGGTCGAGATTCGCCAACGCGAAGCCTTCGGCGAGAATGCCGATGCGAAGGCCCTTGACGCCACGCTCCAGGGTCTTGGTGTAGGCCTGTACGCGCGGGTAGTACTGACGTGGATCGAGGCCATCGGGGCCGGCCAGCACTTCGAGCATCAGCGCGTTGTCGCGCACGTTGGCGGTAATCGGCCCGGCGTGATCGACCGTCGCTTCGATCGGCATGATGCCGGTGTAGGGCACCAGACCGTGGGTCGGCTTCATGCCGTAGGTGCCGCAGAACGCCGAGGGAATGCGGATCGAGCCGCCCTGATCGCAGGCGATGGCCATGCTCACTTCCCCGGCGGCCACCAGCGCCGCGCTGCCTGACGACGAGCCACCGGCAGAGTAGCCATGGCGGCGCGGATTGTGCACCGGGCCGGGGTCCGAGGTATGGCTGCCACCGGACAGGCAGAAGTGCTCGCAGGTGGCCTTGCCAAGCACCGTGGCGCCGGCATCGAGCAAGCGGCTCACCACGGTGGCGTCGAAACTGGGTACGAAGCCCTCCAGCGAGGCGGCGCCGTTCATCATCGGCACGCCGGCCAGCGCCACGTTGTCTTTCAGGGCGACGGTATGGCCTGCCAGCTTGCCCTCGGCGGCGCCCTTGATTTCGGTCCGGTAGTACCAGGCGTTGTGCGGGTTCTGCTCGGCCGTGGGGCGCCAGTTTTCGGCGCGCGGGTAGCGCACTGGCGGAATGTTGTCCGGCAGTGCGTCAATCAGGTCGTAGGCGTCGAAGCTGCCCTGCATCAGCGTCAGGTAGTCGTTGGCTTGCTCGGGAGTGAGCTGCATGTGCAGGCGTTTGGCGATGTCCAGCAGTTGGTCCGGGGTGGGACGCACGATTGCCATGGTGGTGTTCCTGTTCGAATGGAGAGTGCGGAAAATCGGTACACGGTGGCGCGCCTGACCTGCTGGCCAGGCGCTGGCCGATCAGAAGATGTGGGCGTAGCGCAGGTTCATGCGAAAGTCTTCCCGCGCGCCGTTCTCTACCGACAGGTCGCGGCCCAGTTGCATCTGCAGCTGATCCTTGGCGGTGACGAACTTGGTGGCGGTCAGGCGCACGTTGGTGGTGCCCTGGCGATCGTCCTGGTTGACGCCGGCTACCTGGGTTTCTCCGCCCCAGGTACGGCCCAGGCCCAGGCCGAAGGTGGTGGTGGCGTCCGGCATGTAGCGGCCCATGATCTGCGCGGCGTAGGAGACGTCCTGCTCCAGGCGCGCGGAAGTACCGCCGTAATCCTTGTTGTCGCCGTACCAGATGGTGTCGGCCACCAGGTCCATTGCCCACTTCTCGGTGAAGTGCTTGACGTAGGCGCCTTGCAGGTCGAACTTCCAGCGGTTTTCACCCAGATTGAGCGCGTCGTGCTTGTCGTAGTTGCCGGTGGGCACATAGACATAGGGACCCACGCTCAAGGTGTCCCGGGCCTCGTTGAGGCGCCACTTGAGCGGGAACGTCAGGATCAGGTCGCCGGTGCCGGTGGTGCTGCCCAGTGTGGAGGCATCGCCGTTGCCCTTGATGTGACCGAAAGGCAGGAGGAATTGTGGGTCGATGGTCAGGGTGTCGGTCAACGCGACCACGTGCAGCAGACGCAGGATGCTGACATCCGAGGTCAGGTTGAAGTTGTCGCTGGCCTTATGGCCGCTGGAATACAGCGCATCGGTGCTGGCGTGCTGGTAGTAGATCGCGCCGATGGTGGCGCCGATCGGGTATTGCTCGTAGTCGCCGGGGGTCACTTCCACGGCCTGGGCCTGAATAGCGGGCAGCAGGGTGGTCAGCAGCAGCGGGCGTAACTTGTTCATGGGTTTACTTCCTGGCAGGTGCCATCCGCGTCGCCGTTGTGGGCGTGCACGGTGTCGTCGATAGAGGTAGGAGAGGGCTCAGCGTTTGGCGTCGCGCAACATGCCCGTCTGCGGGTGGCAATTGATGTATTCGAAGACCTGGTTGCTGGCGTCCGATACCGACACTTCGTGGTAAAGCCGCAATTTGCTCAAGCCGGCGGCCACACGGAAAAACGTCACGAAGATGCGCAGATGGGTCGGATGCGATTCGGCCCAGCGTTCGAGTCTTTCCACCGAGCGCCAATGGCCGATGTTGTAGGCGATGTCGAGCAGGTTGCCGTCCAGGTCGATATTGCGCACGAAGCGGTTGCTGTAGCAGCCCAGGTCCTTGCCGTGATCACGCAGGAAGTCCATGCCGTCCTGCAGGCTGGGCAGCATCTCGTCGAGGTACAGCGCGCGCTCCTGGGCATCGGCCTCGACCCAGTCCTGACCCGAGCGGATCAACGCCACGTTGTCGTGTCCCAGCACCACCACGCGGCCGCCTTTGTCCGGATCGCCTGCCACTACCTGCAGCTCGCCGTTCGGTTGCATCCAGTCGGTCTGCGAGGCAGGGAAGCGATCGCGCATCGAGCCCCAATAGCCGTGCTCCTTGATTTCACCGCTGATGTTGTCCAGCAACGCACCGACGCCGGGCAACTGGTCCTTGAAGGCGTACAGCGTCTCGAACTGCTCGGCGCGGGGCGCGACGATCTCGCGGAAATAACCCAGGCCGTCGCTCAAGCGCGCGTCCGCGTCCCACCAGGCGCTGACCTCGGCGCTGCGCAGCCAGCGACAGTGGGCGCCTGGGTCTTTCCAGTAGCCGACCACGATCAGATTGTCGTAGCCACTGCTGTCGGTATGCTGCGTGAGGTCATGACTGAGCGGGCCATCGGCGAGGGCGAAACTGGCGACGATGTCGCGCATCGCTTGCAGGGCGGCGCCGCGTTGTTCTGCACCGCGGTACTGCACGCCCAGGTAGCCCATCACTACCTGCTGCAGGCTGGCGTCGGCGCGTCCGACCCACATGGGGAAGGGCGGCTGGTAATCGTCAGGTACGCGACTGGATAACGTCCGAGGGCATTTGAGATGCTTGTCGATCGCGGATTCCATGTGAACTCCTGTGCTGCTGTGTTGGCCAATAGGGCGGATAGACGTCTCTTTTTCTTGGCAGAGGGGTGCATCAGGATTGGCGTTGCTGGCTACGTCTCGAGCTGGGCCGGCGCGCGTTGTATGCGCAGGCCACGAGCTCGATCAGATAGACCGCGTACTCTTCTGGCGCCAGGTCGCGCTGGCGCAGTAACAGCGCTGAATCGAAGCGATACCGCAATGCTTGGGTCGGCATGTGGAGCCCTCATCAGTCGCGTTGGATGGAACGCTTGTCGAGGGAGAATTTAAGGCGCGCGGGGGAAGCGCGCTTGGCTCTGGCGGACAACCGATTGGTTGAAACGGCCTCGCCGGCGGTGGGCGTCGGGGCGGGGGGGCGTTACGATGCTTGCGATGGACCGATCAGTGGGTGATCGGCATCTGGATGTCAATGATGGGATTACACATGAAATCGCTCTACCTGTTACCGGTGATGGCCTGCCTGCTCGCACCGCTGGCCCACGCCGACGACTGCGACAACGCCACCACTCAAACCGACATGAACGCCTGCGCCGGCCGCCAGTATCAGGCCGCCGACAAAGAGCTCAATGCCGTTTACCAGCAGATCACCCAGCGTCTCAAAGACGATGCCGACAGCAAAAAACTGCTGGTCGGCGCGCAACGTGCGTGGGTGACCTTTCGTGACGCCGAGTGCGAGTTTGCGGCGTCCGGAGTCAGCGGTGGCAGCGTCTATCCGCTGATCCACCTCAATTGCCTGACCGCGCAGACGCTGTCACGCACCGCTGCGCTCAAGACGTACCTCAAGTGCCAGGAGGGCGACCTCGGTTGCCCGGTACCGGGGCGGTAGGATCAGGTCTTGAACTGCTCGACCATGGTGTTGAGGTTGACCGCCAGTTGCGACAGCTCCCGGCTGGCGGCCAGGGTCTGCTGGGTGCCCGCGCTGCTCTGGTCGGCCAGGTTGCGAATGCTGACCAGGGCCCGATCGACTTCGCGGGCGACGTGGGCCTGCTCTTCCGACGCCGTGGCGATCTGCTGATTGCGATCATCGATGACCCGCACCGTGTCGCTGATCAATTTCAGAGAGGCCCCGGCCTCGTCGGCGCTGCGTTGGGTGTTATGCACTTCCCGCGTGCTGCTGCCCATCGATTCCACCACCTGGGAGGTGCCGGTCTGGATGGTGGAGATCATTTGTTCGATCTCCTGGGTCGATGTCTGCGTGCGATGGGCCAGGGCCCTGACTTCATCGGCGACCACGGCGAAGCCGCGGCCTTGCTCACCGGCGCGGGCCGCCTCGATGGCGGCGTTGAGCGCCAGCAGGTTGGTCTGCTCGGCGATCGCCCGAATCACGCTGAGGACTTTGCTGATGTCCTGCGCCTGGACCGCCAGCCCCTGCACCTGCTCGGACGTCAGCTCGACGCGATCGGTGAGGGTGCGCATCGCCTCCAGCGTTTGCCCGACCTTCTGATTGCCCGTGGCCGCAGCCGTGGTCGAGTCTTTGGCGGCTTGCGAGGTCGAGGTGGCATTGCGCGCAACTTCGTCCACTGCCGCGCTCATCTGATTGACCGCGGTGGCGGCCTGTTCGATTTCGCTGTTCTGCTGCTGCAGGGTGAGGTTGGCGTTGTGGGTGATGGTATTCATGCTCTGCGCGGCGGCGGTGAGCTGGGACGACGAGCCGGCGATCTGCTGAATCGTGGTGCGCAGGTTGCTCTGCATCAGTTCAAGGGCGCGCATCAGTTGCGCCGCTTCGTCCGATCCACGGCTGTCGATGACGCCGGTCAGGTCGCTGCGGGAAATACGCGTGGCCAGCGTCAGTGATGCGCTGATCGGCTGGGTGATGCTGCGGGTGAGCAGTACCGCCAGCAGCACGGTCAGTGCCAGGGCGATCAGTACCACCGTGATGACGACCGAAACGCTCTTTTCATACACCGCCTGGGCGACGGCACCTGCCTGGGCCGCCTCGCGGTTGTCGGCGTCGCGCAGCGCTGTGAGCTCTTCCTGATAGGCAGTGGCATGCTGGGCTTGATCGGTGTTGGCGAACAGCACCGCCTTGTCCCGGTCGCTGGCATTCAGCGCCACGATCTGGTCGAGCCCGTCCATGTAACGCTTCATCAGCGCCGACGCCTTGTCGAACTTGATCACATCATCCGGCTCGCTGACGAAGTTGCGCCGGTACATATCGGTCCGCTCGTCCATCTGCTTTTTCGCCGCGTCGAGGTTGGCCAAGGCCGTCTGATGCTGGGCCGGGTCGCTGCTGGCGAGCAGGCGAATGCTTTCGAGGCGCGCGTGCAGCAAAGCGATCTGCAAGTCATCGCCGACTTGAATACTGGGCAGCAGATTCTTTTCGATCAGTTGTTCGGTGCCCCGCAACTGATTGAGTTGCAGATAGGCAAACACCCCAAGCGCAATCAGGAGGCAGGTGATTGCAGCGAAACACAGCGATGCTCGGGGGGCGATGTTGATGGATCGAAGGTTCATGGGATGCCTCAGGACGCTTGCGAAAGTTATGCAACCTTTATTTGTTGCACAACTATCGGCCGAGACGAGCGCAGCTTGAGCCGCGCTCGACGATTTTCAGGCCCGCAACGCCGCCACCAGGCGCTCCAGCATCCGATCGCAACCCGCCAGCTGTTCGACACTGACGAATTCGTCCGGCTTGTGCCCCTGATCCATGCTCCCCGGCCCGCATACCACGGTGGGGATGCCGATGGCGTCGAACAGGCCGCCCTCGGTACCGAAGGCCACGGTGGTGAATTCGCTGGAACCACAGCACTCGGCGATCAGCGTTGCCGCTTCGCTGTGGGCATCGGTGGCCAGCCCCGGATAGGACGACAGCTCGGCGAAACGAATGCCGCTGCTGGCATTTACCGCCTGCATTTTCGGCACCACTTGCTCACGGGCGTAGTCCTGCAACTGCTGGGCCACGGCGTGGGCATCCTGGTCGGGCAGGGTGCGGATCTCGAAATCGAAACGGCAGTCGGCAGGGACGATGTTCAGCGCCTTGCCGCCGCCGATCACGCCGGTCTGCACGGTGGAGAAGGGCGGGTCGAAGCGCGGGTCCTGCAGGTGGGCGGCGCGCAGGGTGGAGCCGATGCGGCCGAGTTCGCCGATCAGCTCGGCGGCGTACTCGATGGCGTTGACTCCCTGGGGCGCATAGGCCGAGTGACAGGCGGCGCCATGCACGTCGCAACGCATCGCCAGTTTGCCTTTGTGGCCCAGCACCGGTTTGAGCTCGGTAGGTTCGCCGATGATGCACAGCGCCGGCTTGTGCGGGCGCTGCGCCAGTTCGGCGAGCAGGCTGCGCACGCCCAGGCAGCCGACCTCTTCGTCGTAGGACAGGGCGATATGCACCGGCATGCGCAGGGGCTGAGCCAGTAGCGCCGGCACGGCGGCGAGCACGCAGGCGATGTAGCCCTTCATGTCGGCGGTGCCGCGGCCGTACAGCTTGCCGTCTCGCTCACTCAGCTCGAAGGGCGGCACGGTCCAGGGCTGGCCGTCGACCGGCACCACATCGGTGTGCCCGGACAGCACCACGCCAGGGCGGTCATCGACGCCGATGGTGGCGAACAGATTGGCCTTGCTGCGCTCCTCGTTGAAGATCAGCTCACAGGGCACCTGATGCTGGTTGAGGTACTCGCGCACGAAGGCGATCAACTGCAGATTGGACTCGCGGCTGGTGGTGTCGAAGCCGATCAGCGTGGTCAAGAGTGCCTTGCTGTTCATCATTCGTCTCCGGGTACGCCATAGCTCGGCGCCTGGGTCGGGTCCAGGGCGCGGGTCAGGTAGTCCTGCATCTGCGGGCGGTAGTCGGCCCACAACTTGGCCAGCGCATCGATCGGCGCATCGTCGGCCCAGTCGACGCGCAGGTCGATGATCGGCCAGCTCACGTCGCCCACCACTTTGAGCGCCGCGGAATGCACCGGACCGGCCTCGCCACCGGCGGCCAGGGCGGCCTGCATGGCGGCGATCAGGCGGTCGGCCAGTTGCCCGCCAGTGCGCTCGAAGGTCTTGACCAGCACGTCGATGACACCGATGTCGGCCAGCATGTTGCCGGCGCCGACGCACTGCTCGCCGGCCACCGCATGGTAGGTGCCCAGGGTGTGGCTGCCGCTGAAGAAGGCCGTGTTGCCCTGGCTGTCGATGCTGGTGACCTGGCGGAACTGGCTGTGGCGGTCGAACTCCGACACGGTGGCCAAAGCCTGCTCGGGCGGCACGCCGGCCTCGAGCTTGTCCAGCACGTAGGTGCCGATGGCCGGCAGGGTGATGTTTTGTGTCGACACTGCGCCCACGCCGGCGCGCAGCCAGGCGCAGCGGGCGCCCACGGCAATGCTCGAGGAGCTGACGGCGATGCCCAGTTGGCCGGTTTCGGCGCAGCGGCCGATGATTGAAAACGTCATGGTGGTAGGTCCTGTTCAGCTAAAGGATTGAACGGTCAGGTCAGCGTGCGCCTTCGACGTTGAGGACGCGGCCAAGCCCCAGAAAACGGTTGGCCAGCGTCAGCAGGGTGGCGGTGGCGGCGATGTACATCACCGACAGCGCGGCCAGGGTCGGGTCGGCGAATTCGCGTACGTAGTTGTACATGGCCACGGGCAAGGTCTGGGTCGCCTGGGTGGTGACGAACAGCGATGCGGTGAACTCGTTGAACGAAAGAATAGCGGCAAACAGCCAACCGCCGAACAACCCTGGGATCATCAGCGGCACGGTGATGGTCCACACTACCCGCAACGGCGAAGCGCCCAGGCTGGCGGCGGCCAGTTCGACGCGCTGTTCGAGGTTGTGCAGCGATACGTACAGGCTGCGCAGCACGAACGGCAGCACCAGCACGATGTGGCAGAAGATCACCAGCGCGTAGCCGCGGCCCAGATTGAACTGCGCCACCAGCATCAGCAGGCCCAGGCCGATGGTGAAGTGGGGAATGAACAACGGCGACAGCAGCACGCCTTCGAGCACGCGCTTGCAGCGAAAATCATAGCGGTGGATGGCGATCGCCAGGGTGGTGCCGATCACCACCGCCAGGCTCGAAGCCCAGGCAGTGATGATCAGCCCGGCGTAGAAACCGGTGCGAAAGTCATCGTAGCTCAACGTCCGCTGGAACCAGCGCAGCGACCAGCCCTTGGGCGGAAAGAACAGCACCGAAGTGCTGCTGAACGAGGAGATGACCACCACGATGGTCGGCAGCAGCACGAACAACAAGATCAGCCCCACCAGCAGGCGGCCGGCGTAGCCCAGCCATTTGTCGCGATTGGAGCGGGTCATATCAGTGATCTCCGACGCTGTGCAGGGAACGGGTCATGCGCTTGAGCGCGGCCAGCAGCAGCACGGTGAGCACCAGGCCGGCGACGCTCAGGGCCGCGGCGAAGGGGAAGTTCAGCGACGAGAAGCCCAGCTGATACACCAGCGTGGCGATGGTGCTGACCTTGCCGCCGCCGATCAGCTGGGGCGTGGCGAAGGCGCTGAAGGTCCAGGCAAAGGCCGTGGTCAGGCTGGCGACGATGCCCGGTAGCGACAGCGGCAGGGTCACGGTCACAAAGGCGCGGATCGGCCCGGCGCCCAGGCTGGTGGCGGCCTTCTCGTAGGCCGGATCGATGTGCGACAGGCCGGTGGCGAGCATCAGCACCATGATCGGCATGGTCACGTGCACCAACGCCAGCACCACGCCGGTCTGGGTGAACATCAATTGCAGCGGGGCATCGATCACGCCCATGGCCAGCAGCAGGCTGTTGAGAAAGCCGCTGCTGCCCAGCACGATGATCCACGAATAGGTCCGCACCACCTCGCCAAGAAACAGCGGGGTGATGGCGATGATCATGATGCTCGACTTCAGCCAGCCGGCACGGGTACGCACCAGCGCGTAGGCCAGCGGGTAGCTGAGCAGCAGACCGAACAGCGCGGTCTTGAAGCTCAGCGCCACGGTGTTCAAGAAGGCTTGCGCGTAGAGACTCTTGAACAGGTCGTGGAAGTTGGCGAGGGTAAAGCCGCCCACCTCCAGCGAGCCGGGCACATAGGCCCGCACGCTGTATTGCAGCACGATCAGCAGCGCGATGCTCAGGCCGATGGCGGTCACCGCCGCAGGCAGCACGAACCACAGGACAAACGCGGGTTTCTTGGTCATGGGTCTTCCCTGTAGCGAGGTGGCTTGCCAGCGATAACACTCGCCGCGGTCTGGCAAACGGCCTGCAGGCAAGGCCGTCGAGCAATGACGATCAGCCGGTGCTTAGTGCGCCATGATGTTTTCCGAGAACCACTTGCGCCACTCGGCGGACTTCTCGGCGCGCAGCTCGGGGTCGACGTTCAAGGTGGCGTTCCACTGTGCCGGGGTGGTCAGCATGCCGGGCAGCTTGGCGATTTCCGGATCGACATGGGCGTTGGTCACCACCGGGCTGCCACGGTTGATCTGGGCGATCCTGGCCTGCACTTCAGGCGACAAGGCGATGTTCATGAACTTGTAGGCCAGATCGGCGTGCTTGCTGCCGGTGTTGATGCCCATGGCGTCGACGCCCAGCACTGCGCCTTCCTTGGGGATGGCCAGCTTGATGTTCACGCCTTCGTCCATCATGTGATACGCGTTCATCGACAGCATGACCTGCACCGGCGTCTCGCCTGTGGCGATCAGCTGCTGGCTGTTGGCATCGTTGGTGTAGAACGACTTGATGTTGGGGATCAGCGCCTTGAGTTTGTCCTGGCCTTTTTCCCAATGCTCGGCGTCGCTGCCAGCGAGTTTGGCGGAGATCGCGATGATGTGGCTCGGGTCCCAGTCGGGCAGGGCCAGGGTGCCCTTGAGTTCAGGCTTCCAGAGATCTTCCCAGCTGCTGAAGGTCTCGCCCTTGGGCACCAGGTCCGGCCGGTAGCCGATGGTGTAGACGTAGCCCCACACGCCGATGTGCGACGGGCTCAGCCTGGCCTGCTGGACCAGATTGGCGGCGTTGGGGATCTTGCTCATGTCCAGGGTTTCGAACAGTTTGTCGTGGGTGTACAGCCAGCCGACGTGGGAGGTGGTGAAGGTCAGGTCGGTCTCGGCAGTGCCGGCCAGCTTGGCCTTGTTGAGGCGATCGATGGTGCCGCCGGTCACGTACTCGACCTCGACGCCGGTTTCCTTGGTGAACTGCTGGCCGATGGCCTGGTCGATCAGGTCCTTGAAACTGCCGCCCCAGGTGCTGACGATCAGCTTGTCGGCGGCATTGGCATGCGTGGCGGCCAGCAGGCTGGCGCTCAACAGGGTCAAGGCAATGGCGTTACGCAGCATCTTCTGTTCCTTCTGGACGGTGGCTGAAGCGCTCCGCGGGCACAGCCTGCGAAGCTTTGAGCGATCATGAGGTGGGTCAGGGGAATCGGTAAAACAGCCTTTGCTGTACTTGTGCATCAGGATTTCCGATGCAGGCCGGATATCTCCCCCTAGCAGGCAGCCCCGTTCTTGCAGGCAACACTCCTTCTCGCAGGCAACCCGCTTTCTTGCAGGCAGCCCCGTTCTCGCAGGCAACACTCCTTCTCGCAGGCAACCCGCTTTCTTGCAGGCAGCCCCGTTCTTGCAGGCAACCCTCCTTCTTGCAGGCAACCCGCTTTCTTGCAGGCAGCCCCGTTCTTGCAGGCAACCCTCCCTCTCGCAGGCAACCCGCTTTCTTGCAGGCAACCCCGTTCTTGCAGGCAACACTCCTTCTTGCAGGCAACCCGCTTTCTTGCAGGCAGCCCCGTTCTTGCAGGCAACCCTGTAGCGAGGGGGCTTGCCCCCGATAGGCCGGGCCTGCAGTACGCGGAGTGTCAGCGGCGGCCAATCGGGGGCAAGCCCCCTCGCTACAAAGGGTGGGGCTGCTAACGGGCCTCCAGCCTTGCTGCTGCGTTGGCCGTCAGTAGCCGCGCGCCGGGTCGACTTCATGCATGACCGCCTCGCCCCGCGCGATGCGCTGGATGTTGTCGGCAATCTGCTGCGCCGCCGAGGCCGGGATAGCGATGGAGGCCATGTGCGGAGTGATCAAAACATTGTCCAGTGCCCAGAGCGGGTCCTCAGGGGGCAGTGGTTCGCGGTCGAACACGTCCAGGGTCGCTTCACCGATCTGCCCGCCGACCAGCGCCGCCGTCAGTGCCTGCTGATCCACCACCGCGCCACGGGACACGTTGATGAAGCACGCGCCACGGGGCAGCAGCGCCAGACGTTCGGCGTTCAGCAGGCCGCGAGTCTGCGCGGTCAGCGGCAACATCACCACGAGGATGTCGCTGTTGGCGATGAAGCCGTCCAGAGTGTCCATGCCGTTCACGCAGCTGACGTTGTCCAGCTGTTTGGCCGAGCGCGACCAGCCGCGCACATCGAAGCCCTGCCGCGCGAGTTCCAGCGCTGCATAGGACCCCAGCTCGCCCAGCCCCAGCACACCGACGCGGATGCTCGCCGGCACGCGCGGGTGCAGGTAGTGCCAGCGGCGTTCGCGCTGGGCACGCTCGAACGCCGGGATGTCGCGGGCATAGCGCAGCACGGCGAACAACACATAGCTGGCCATCATGCGACCCATATCGGGATCGGATACCCGGGTGATGGGCACATTGGGCAGGTCATCGCGCCCGACCAGTTGGTCGACGCCGGCCCCCAGGTTGACCAGCAGCTTGAGGTTGCGAAACCGCGCGAAGAAGCCCTGCGGCGGTTTCCAGCCCAGCACATAGTGCACGCTGTCCGGGTCGCGGATGTCCGGCTCCTGACAGATATGCACGCCAGGCAACTGTGGCGCGAGCAAGTCGCGCCACTCTTCGAAGCTGTCGAACTGGCTGTAGAACACCAAGGTCGAGGTCATGGCTGTGGCTCCTCGGGCGTTTGCTCCAGCAGCTCGGCCACGGCGGTCAGCGCCAGCCGGTAGCCCAGCGCGCCGAGGCCGGCGATCACGCCGGTGGCGGCCTTGGACACGTAGGAGTGATGGCGAAAGCTCTCGCGCTTCCAGATGTTGCTCATGTGCGCTTCGATGATCGGGCCGTCGAAGGCCAGCAAGGCATCGAGGATCGGCACCGAGCTGTAGGTCAGGCCGGCGGCATTGATGATCACCGCGTCGGCCCGCAGGCGCGCTTCCTGGATCCAGTCCACCAGCACGCCTTCGTGGTTGCTCTGGCGAAACTCCAGTTGCAGGCCCAGGGCGCTGGCGTGGCGCTGACAGCGGGCTTCGATGCTGGCGAAGCTTTCGCTGCCGTAGGTGCCCTTGGTGTCCAGCCCGTAGAGGTTGGCGTTGGGGCCGTTGAGGAAAAACACGGTACGGGGCATGGCGGTCTCCAGAGCTTTATTCATAGGGGCGGGTGGCAAGCATCGCGGGGTGCTGGTCGAACGCCGCGAACCAGGCGGCGGTGGCCGGGTGGTCGGCGCGCCAGTCGAGGCTGGCGAAGCGAAAATCCAGGTAGCCGAGGCCGCAGCCCAGGGTGATCAGGCCGATGTCATCGGGCTGTGTGCTGAACTGCGCGACCTGGATTTCAATGTCGGCCAATGCGGCGCCGACCTTGGTCAGCTGGCCGTCGGTCCAGCCGTCCCATTGCTTGTCGGCAGGCCGCGCGGTGGCTTCGTAGCGCGCCAGCATGGCGGCGTCGAGCAGCCCGTCGCCGAGGGCCTGACGGGTCAGGCTGACCCAGCGCTGCACGCCTTCGCGGGGGAACAGCGAGCCACCGGCGTAACTGTCGAGGTATTCGCAGATGACTCGGCTGTCGTACAGCGTCAGGCCGTCGGCGGTCTGCAGCGCGGGAATCTTGGCCAGCGGATTGAAGGCAGCGATGCGCTCGTCGCGGCGGATCGGGTGGGCGGCCGAGGCGAGTTTGTCGATCTGCTCGGTCAGCCCCAGGCAATGGGCGCTGACCATGACCTTGCGCACGTAGGGGGAGGTCGGGGCGTAATAGAGTTTGAACATGAACACTGTCCTGATTGCCCTGAAACCCTGTAGCGGGGGGGCTTGCCCCCGATTACGGTGTGTCAGGCACGATGATGTCGCTGATACGACGTTTCGGGGGCAAGCCCCCTCGCTACAGGTGTTTCGGTGATGCGCCGTGTCGAGTACAGATGTTTCGGTGATGCGCCGCATCCGGTACGGGTATTTCGGTAATCTGCGGCGCCGTGTGCGGGCACTCAGGGAATCAGCAGCACCTTGCCCAGGTTGGCGTTGCTTTCCAGCAGGCGATGGGCATCGGCGGCCTGACCCAGCGCCAGGCGGCTGTGGATCAGCGGCCGGACCTGACCCGACGCCAGCCAGGGCAGCAGGTTGGCGCGAATGCAATTGGCCAGGCGGGTCTTCTCTTCGATGCTCTTGGGGCGCAGGGTCGAGGAGGTGAGGCTCAGGCTTTTGCGCATCAGCACTTGCAGGTCGAGTTCGATCTTCGCCCCTTGCAGGAACGACAGGCTGACATGGCGCCCGCCCGCAGCCATGGCCTCGAGATTGCGTGCTACATAGGGGCCGCCGACGTTGTCGAGGACCACATCGACGCCGCGCCCTTCAGTGCATTCAGCGACCACCGCGACGAAGTCTTCGGTATGCCGATCGACTGCGCGCCAGACCCCCAGGGCTTCCAGCAGCGCGATCTTGTCGGCGCCGCCTGCGGTAGCGATGACCCGTGCGCCAGCCGCATGGGCACACTGCACGGCGAGGCTGCCGACGCCGCTGGCGGCGCCATGGATCAGCACGCTATCGCCCGCACGCAGGCGACCCAGTTCGAACAGGTTGTGCCATACGGTAAAGGCCGCTTCCGGAATCCCGGCGGCATCTTCCAGCGCCAGTTCGGCCGGCACCGGCAGGCAATGATCCGCCAGAGCGACGCAGTACTGCGCGTAACCGCCGCCGTTGAGCAGGGCCATGACCCGGTCTCCCGGGACCAGATCGGTGACGGCGCTGCCCACCGCCACCACGGTGCCGGCGGCTTCAAGGCCGAGCACGTCGGTGACTCCAGGGGGCAGCGGCATGCCGTTGCGCTGCATCAGGTCCGGGCGGTTGACCCCAGCGGCGGCGATGCGAATCAGCACTTCATCGGACCGGGGCAGCGGCATCGGCCGCTGGATGTTGTGCAATACCTCAGGGCCACCCGCTTCGCGGGCGATGACGGCGGTGATGGTTTCTGGCAGCAGGCTCATTGAAATGGCCTTGCGTTACGGTTGGTGGTCATAGGGCGCTCTGATTCAGTGAGGGGTCAATGTGTAGCGAGGGGGCTTGCCCCCGAAAGATCTCTGCTTCACCTCGACATTGCAGGACGACGGCAAATTTTCGGGGGCAAGCCCCCCCGCTACAGGTTTTCACGGCGCTGCGACGGAGAAGGCGCAGACACCTTCGGCATCGAAGCTCAACCCTGCCGCGGCGCCCACCGGCCAGCGGGTCAGGGCGTCGAGGCCGGACTGGCGCACGAACAAACGGTTGTGGCCCAACGCCGGAACATCCAGATGGATATCCACATGGTCCCCCTGAAACACATGGGTGATCACCGTGGCGCTGAGCAGCGTGTCCGGGCCCAGCGCGCCAAGGCGAATGTTCTCAGGGCGCACGTAGATGTCCAGGCGCTCGCCGATGTCGGCATGCACGCGCTCGGCCGGCACCCGCAGGGCACTGTCGCCCAGCGCCAGGGTGGCCAGCTCGTCACGGCTCAGATAGCGCCCGGGAAGGATGTTGACGTCACCGACGAAGCCGGCCACGAACGGGTCCTGGGGGTGGCGATAGATTGCGTCCGGGGTACCGATCTGCCGTACATGGCCGGCGGACATCACCACCACACGGTCGCTCATGCTCAGCGCTTCGCTCTGGTCATGGGTGACGAACACCGTGGTGACCCCCAGCTTGCGCTGAATGTCCTTGAGTTCGATCTGCATCGACAGGCGCAGGTTCTTGTCCAGCGCCGAGAACGGCTCGTCGAGCAGCAGCACCTTGGGGCGGATCACCAGCGCGCGAGCCAGGGCCACACGTTGCTGCTGACCACCGGACAGCTCGCGCGGCTTGCGTTCGCCATAGCCCTGCAGCTTGACCAGCGCCAGGGCCTGCTCGACCCGCTCGGCGATCTCAGCCTTGGCGACACCGCGCATGCGCAAGCCGTAGCCGATATTCTTGGCCACGCTCATGTGCGGAAACAGCGCGTAGTTCTGGAACACGATGCCGATTTCCCGCTGGTAGGGCGGGGTTTCGGTGACCAGTTGGCCGTCGATGAAGATCTCGCCGTTATCGGCCTCGGCAAAGCCGGCCATCAGATTGAGCAGGGTGGTCTTGCCACAGCCCGACGGTCCCAGGAGGGTGACGAATTCGCCTTCCTGGATCTTCAGCGACACTTCATGCAGCGCGATCGCATCGCCGAAGCGCTTGAGCACCTTGTCCAGTTGCACCGCAATGTTGATCCCGGGCGTGGCCACTGGGCTCACCGCGCTGAAGTGCGGATCGAGGGTCTTGATCGATGCAGTGGCCATGGCCGCTCCGTTAGCTAAGGGCAGGATTCAGACGCCGGTCCAGTCGTCCGGGATGACCGCGATCACGTCGATCTCCATCAGCCATTCAGGCTGGCCGAGGCCGGAGATCACCAGGCCGGTGGAGATCGGGAACACGCCTTTGAGCCACTTGCCGACCACCTGATACACCGGCTCGCGATAGCGCGGGTCGATGATGTAGGTGGTGGTCTTGACGATGTGGGAGAGGTCGGAGCCGGCTTCTTCAAGCAGCTGCTTGACGTTTTTCATCGCCTGCTCGGCCTGTGCCCGCGGGTCGCCCAGGCCGACCAGATTGCCTTCGAAGTCGGTGCCGATCTGGCCACGGACATACACGGTGTTGCCGGCGCGCACGGCCTGGCACAGATCGTTGTCCAGGGACTGGTTAGGGTAGGTTTCTTTGGTGTTGAACATGCGGATGCGGGTATGGGTAGGCATGTCGGGCGTCTCTTGGATAGATAAGTGATTGCAGCTTCACATCGGCCCCGATCTGGCGAAACCAGCTTTTGCTCGGGGCACTGGTTAGGTAAAACCGAAGCGCCAACCCTGTGGCGAGGGGGCAAGCCCGCGAAAGATCTCTGCTCCACATCAAAGTTAACGGGTGGCGAAGATTTTTCGGGGGCAAGCCCCCTCGCTACAGGGGAGCGGGGCTTAGGACTTCTCGTAAGCCATGTACTCGTTCTGCAAGGTGATGTGGTCGGCGATGTATTTTGCGTCGTGCCACACGCCATAGATGAACGACGATGCGCGGTTGACCAGATTCGGCAGGCCGAGGAAGTAGATGCCGCTCTCGGCGCAGATCCCGCGCTTGTGGAAGGGCTCGCCCTTGTCGTCGAAGGCATTGACCTGCAGCCAGCTAAAGTCGAACTTGAAGCCGGTCGCCCACAGGATGGTGGTGATGCCAGCCTCGGCCAGATCCAGGCTCAACACCGGATTAGTCAGGCAGTCCGGATCGGGCAGCAGGTCCCAGGCTTCAGGTTCCAGCGGGAACGGCAAGCCGTTGGCTTCGATATAGGCATCGGCGTCACGCAGCACATCGAAGTAGGCGCGGTCGCCCTCGGCCACGTTGTCGGCCAGGCCGGGCTGGAAGGTCATGACGCCGTCCTTGCAGGCCTCGGTCAGGCCCACCAGGGTGATGCCTTGGTGCGCAAGACGGCGGAAGTCCACGGTCTTGCCGCCTTCATAGCCGCTGACCGCAAAGGCCACGTGTTTCTTTTTCGGGGTGATGCGCACTTCGTCCCACAGGCCCAGCGCACCCAGCCACCAGCAGTAGTCGCGGCCGCGGTAGGCGCGGGGAGGGCGGTAGTGCTCGCCGACCGAGAGGTAGACCTTCTTGCCGGCCTTTTGCAGCTCTTCGGCGATCTGCGAGCCGGAAGCGCCCGCGCCGACCACCAGCACCGCGCCTTCGGCCAATTGCCCTGGGTTCTTGTAGCTGGATGAGTGCAGCTGCTCGACCTTGACGTGCTCGGCGACGATGTTCGGCACCGCCGGACGCTGGAACGGACCGGTGGCGGCGACCACGTTGGCAGCCTCGATGATGCCCTGGGAGGTGGTCACCTTGAAGCCGGGGCGACCCACGTGACGCTCGACCTTGAGCACTTCGACGCCGGTGCGCACAGGCGCCTTGAGCATGGCCACGTACTCTTCGAAGTAGTCGGCCATGCGCTCTTTGGGCGGGAAGGCCTCGGGCGAGATATTGCTGAATTTCAGGCTCGGAAAGCGATCGTGCCAGGCCGGGCCGTTGGCGACCAGCGAGTCCCAGCGTTCCGAGCGCCAGCGCTCGGCAATGCGGCTGCGCTCCAGCACGATGTGCGGCACACCCATGAGGGAAAGATGCTCGCTCATCGCGACGCCCGCCTGGCCTGCGCCAACCACCAAGGTGTTGATTGTTTCCACTGACATATGAATTTCCTGAGAGGACCTGAAGGTCATCGACCTTGATCGGGTTCGCCGACGCCGAGGCACCGACAGCACGTCGCGAAGGCATGGCGCCTTAGAGACTTCATTCATCTACGGCCCCAGTGTGATCAAGCGACGAACTTATAGGAATTCTGCTTTTTGAACGTAGAGCTTAGGAAAAACCGAACCCCGCTATGCTGTACCCCATTGGATGATGGCACCTTGTCGCAGGCTGGCGCTTGGCGTGGGTCCCGGCATGAACCGTGCAACGTCACCATCATCGAGTGGTGCTGGTTCCATCAGCAGCAGTTCGCTTGTTCGTTTTAGTTGTGGAGGGCGTAATGCTCAGTCGTATCACTCAGCGCCAGCTGGAATATTTCGTCGCTTCCGGGGAGGCCGGCAGTATCAGCGCGGCTTCGGAGCGCATTCACGTGTCGTCGCCCTCCATCTCGGCGGCGATCACTCACATGGAGGCGGAGCTAGGGATTCAGCTGTTCATTCGTCATCACGCCCAAGGGGTTTCGCTCACCGCCGTGGGGCGTCAGGTGATGCAAGAGGCCAAGCTGATCCTGGAGCAGATGAGCAACCTTTATACGATCGCCTCCGAGTCGCTCAATACCGTACGCGGGCCACTGCGAGTGGGCTGTCTGCACTCGCTGGCGCCGATGATCACCCCCGAGCTGGTGTTCGGCTTCGGCCGGGCTTTTCCCGGTGTGCGCATCACCCAGATCGAGGGCGACCACGAGCAATTGCTGGAAAAACTGCGCAGTGCCGAGATCGATATCGCCTTGACCTACGACCTGGCCAGCAGTCCGGACATCGACTTCCAGCCCCTGGCCAAGTTGCCGCCTTATGTAATGGTCGGCGACTACCATCCCCTTGCCCATCTGCCGGCCGTCAGCATGCAGGACCTGGAAACCTACCCCTTCGTGCTGCTGGATATTCCCTGGAGCCGCGAGTATTTCCTCAGTCTGTTCATTCAGGCGGGCACCACGCCTAACATCGTCATGCGCTCCAGCAACCTGGAGACCGTGCGCGCCATGGTCGGCAACGGCGTCGGCTATACCATCGCCAACGCCCGGCCCAAGGGCAACCTGTCCCAGGACGGCAAGCGCCTGATCCGCATTCGTCTGGCCGGCGGCTTGCAACCCTTGCAGTTGGGCTACGCGACCGCCGCCAACGCGCAGATGTCGCGGGTGGTGTCGGCGTTTACCGAGCGTTGCCGCATGTTCGTGTCCGACCAGTACATCCCCGGCATGGCGGCGCCGAGCTTCTTCGACCCGCATGCGGTGCGTGCCATTACCGACGGCGAGTGAGTGACTGCACCACTGTCGACCATGGGTCTGCTTCAACGCTGCTTCGGATTTGCTCGCCCCAGGTGTGAACCAGAAACGAATTTATCCGCCGCCGCCGTACCTGCAGACTTCAGCTGTGAAGTGAGCCAAAGGATCAGCTCACTGATATCGCACCAAAACAAAGCACTTTTCGAAGAGTGCATTACTACCAGAGCCATTCTGGTGCGCTCCCTGTAGCGAGGGGGCTTGCCCCCGAAAGATCCCTCGGACGACTTGTACGGGCGGACGGAGTTTTCGGGGGCAAGCCCCCTCGCTACAGGTCGGTAAGTACGCTTCAAAGGGCTGCATCGGATCTGCCTATTCAGTGGTCCGGTTAATCCTAATTGACCGCGAGTGCCTCTCTCCACGAATCTCGTTTCATCGGTGCACACCGTGAGGCGCGTTCGAACGAGGCGCCCGGTTGCACATTCTGATTTATTTGTTGAGCGCAGCGACGATGACATTCGACTGGAATTACATGTTTGGTTTGCTGTTCGATGCCGAGTTCTGGCGAGCGACCTGGACCGTTATCAAGCTGAGTTTCGTGACCTGGGTGGTGAGTATCGCCCTGGGGTTCTTCGTGGCCCTGGCCAAGCAGTCCAAGCAACCCTTGCTCAGTGCTCCGGCGCGGGCCTACATCTGGCTGTTCCGCAGCCTGCCACTGCTGGTGTTGCTGATTTTCGTCTACAACATCCCCCAGGCATTCCCCGCCGCATCGGTGGTGCTGAGCGATCCGTTCTGGGCCGGCCTGCTGGCCATGGTCCTGTGCGAAACCGCTTATGTCGCGGAGATCCACCGCGGCGGGCTGATGTCGATTCACAAGGGCCAGGCCGAGGCAGCGCGGGCCCTGGGGCTGAAGTTTCTCGGTACCCAGTGGCGGGTGGTCATTCCCCAGGCCCTGCGGGTGGCCTTGCCGTCGCTGGCCAACGAATACATCTCCATCGTCAAGCTCAGCTCGCTGGTGTCGGTGATCTCGCTGACCGAAATCCTCATGGTCGGCCAGCGCCTGTACTCGCAGAACTTCCTGGTGATGGAAACCATGGCGGCGGTGGCGTTCTATTACGTGCTGATCGTCACGGTGTTCGACTTCCTGCTCAAGCGCCTCGAGAAGTTCCTCGACGTCAACCAGCGCAACGTCTCACGGGTGCCCGACGCCGAAGTGCTGGCGCTGGCCACGCAACGCACCGTCATGGCCCAACGTGCGGTCAACGCCGCGCCCGGCACGCCGGCGCTGCAGGCCACGCGCTTGCACAAGGCTTTCAACGACGTCGAGGTGCTGGGTGCGGTGAGCCTGCAGATCCAGCCGGGTGAAGTGGTGTCGGTGATCGGCCCGTCGGGTTCGGGCAAGACCACCCTGATCCGCTTGCTCAACGGCCTGGAGCAGATCGACAACGGTGACATCCAGATCAACGGCCAACCGTTCATTCACCTGAACAGGCAGGGCGCGCAGAAGCCGCAGTATGTCGAGCACGCCGAACATCGCCTGAACATCGGCATGGTGTTCCAGAGCTTCAACCTGTTCCCGCACCTGACCGTGCTCGACAACCTGCTGATGGCGCCGCGTTACCACGGCCTGGGTCCTGTCGCCGAGCTCAAGCAGCAGGCCTACGCCTTGCTGCACAAGGTGGGTATGCTCGATCACGCCTGGAAGTACCCGCATCAGTTATCCGGTGGTCAGCAGCAGCGCGTGGCGATCGCCCGGGCCCTGATGATGCGCCCGCAGATCATGCTGTTCGACGAGCCGACCTCGGCGCTCGATCCGGAGAAGGTCAATGAAGTGCTGCAGGTCATCGAA
Organism: Pseudomonas sp. GW821-FHT01A09; assembly: GCF_058986725.1. Taxonomy (NCBI): domain Bacteria; kingdom Pseudomonadati; phylum Pseudomonadota; class Gammaproteobacteria; order Pseudomonadales; family Pseudomonadaceae; genus Pseudomonas; species Pseudomonas sp. GW821-FHT01A09. Next base: position 54,581 of record NZ_JBYSWB010000028.1, on the reverse strand, counting down.
GCCTTGGCCAAGGAGGGCATCACCATGGTGATCGTCACCCACGAGATGAATTTCGCCTTCAAGGTGTCCGACCGCATCGTCTTCATGGAGAAGGGCCGCATCGTCTGCGACGACAAGCCCCAGGTGCTGCGCAGCGGCCACAACCCACGCGTCGAAGCCTTCCTCAAGGATGTTTCGCTGGCGTGATTCTGTAGCGAGGGGGCTTGCCCCCGAAAGATCTGCGCTTCACGTCGATGTTGCAGGATGACGGCAATCTTTCGGGGGCAAGCCCCCCCGCTACAGGGATGAACAATTCTGGGTTTCAACATTCAACCGCAGGAAGGATAAAAATGATCGAGCAATGGCACATCGAACAGTTCCACCGCGATGGTTTCCTGGTGGTGGAAGGGGTCTTGAGCGCTGAAGAGGTGGCGGCGTTGCAGCACGACTTCGATCAGTGGGTCGAAGAGAGCCGCAGCCACGCTCAAGGCTGGGGCGAAACCATCGATGGCCGCGCGCGCTTCGACCTCGAAGGCGACCATCGCGCCGATCATCCTTCGCTGCGTCGGGTGAGTTCGCCCACCGAGATTTCGCCGACCTACCTGCAAGTGGCGATGCAGTCGCGCATGGCGCAGATTTCCGCGCAGTTGATCGGCGGCAACGGCACGCGCTTTCACCACAGCAAGATCAACTCCAAGCTGCCGCACACCGCCACCCAGGTGAAGTGGCACCAGGACTTTCCCTTCACGCCGCACAGCAACGATGACCTGGTCACCGCCTTGCTGATGATCAGTGAAGTGACCCCGGAAAACGGCCCGCTCAACGTCATCCCCGGCAGCCATAAAGGCCCGCTGTGGTCGCACTGGCACGACCAGCGCTTCACTGGCGCGGTGGCCGACGAGGTGGTCGCCGAGCAATGCCAGACCCCGGTCGCCTGCTTCGGCCCGGCCGGTTCCGTGTGTTTCATGCATACCCGTTTGCTGCACGCTTCAAGCCCTAACGAGACCGAACTGCCGCGCACTCTGTTCATCAGCGTCTACGCCGCTGAAGACGCGCTGCCATTCGGCGAAAACCCATTGCCCAGCCAGCACTCCGGTCAGATGGTGGCCGGTCAGGAAAGCGGCCTCGTGCGCTCCACGGCCAATCAGCTGCGCTTGCCGCAGAAGCCTCGCGGCGCCTCTTTCTTCGTGCAACAGGCCGGTCTAGACCAAGCCACTGCCTAACCTCCTTAAAACCTTGCAGGGATTTACCATGACAGCGTTGCACAAGATTGTTCGCCCTATCGCCCTGAGCCTGGTTGGCGCAGCGGTGGCAATGACCTCATTGGCGGCTTCGGCATTCCAGCAGGATGGCAAGATCATCGCCGGCTCCGACGTGACCTTCTTCCCCTACGAGTACATGGACAACAACAAGCCAGCGGGCTTCGATATCGAATTCCTCGATGGCCTGGGCAAGGTCATGGGGCGCAAGGTCGAGACCGTCGACACGCGCTTCCCTAATCTGATCACCGGCCTGCAAGGCGGCCGCTTCGATGTCACCAACTCGTCGATGTACATCACCGCCGAGCGGGTCAAGGTCATCGACATGATCCCTTACCTGAAAAGCGGCGAATCGATCCTGGCGCTCAAGGGCGGTGCGTTCCAGCCCAAGAAGCCGGAAGAGTTCTGCGGTCACAAGATCGGTTCGATGGCGGCGACTTCCTGGTTGGCGCAGATGCACAAGCTGTCAGATGACTACTGCGTGAAGAACAACCTGCCGCCGATCGCCATCAGCGAATACGCCACCGATCCGCAGACCACTCAGGCCATGCTGGCCCACGCGGTCGAAGCGCAGATCACCGACGCCGCGGTGGCCCACGGTGTGGTCGAGAAGTTGGGCGGTCGCGTGGTGATTTCCTCCGATACGCTGATCTACCCGGTGCTCAACGGTTGGGGCGTGAAGAAGGGCAACGACGAGGTCAAGAAGGCTCTGGTCGACGCGCTGGCCAAATACCGCACCACCCCGGAATACACCGCACTGCTGAAGAAATACAGCTTTGAGGCACCGACCGACGCCGACATCGCCGAGCTGATGCCTAAACCCTGATAGCCACCTAATGACGCGGCCGCACCTCGATGCGGCCGCGTTGCATGGAGAACGCCTCATGGCTCTGACAATCGAAGAACAGGCCCGCATCGACCTCGCGGCGACCTTCCGCATCGTCGCCCATCTTGGGATGCACGAAGCGGTGGCCAACCACTTCAGCGCGGCCGTTTCGGCCGATGGCAAGAAATTCCTGATCAACCCGAAGTGGAAGCACTTCTCGCGTATTCGCGCCAGTGACCTGCTGTTGCTCGACGCCGACAATGCCGAGAACGCCAGGCATCCGGACGTCGACGCGACGGCCTGGGCGATTCACGGGCAGATTCACCAGCGCCTGCCGCAAGCTCGTGCGGTGCTGCATCTGCACCCGGTCTACACCACCGCCGTGGCCTGCATGGCCAACCCCCATGTGCCGCCGATCGACCAGAACACCGCGCGCTATTTCAACCGCATCGCGATCGACGAGATGTACGGTGGCATGGCCGAAACCGAAGCCGAAGGCGCGCGCCTGGCCGGGCTGCTGGACGGCAAGACGCGGCTGCTGATGGGCAATCACGGGGTGATGGTGATCGCGCCGAACATCGGCGAAGCCTTCGATGATATCTGGACGCTGGAACGCGCGTGCCAGATTCTGGTGACGGCCTGGTCGACCGGTCAGCCGCTGCGTGTGTTGTCGGATGATGTGGCGGAGAAGACGGCTCGGGGTTGGGAAGGCATCACCGACTTCTCGCGCCGGCATTTTGAAGAGATGAAAGAACTGATGATCGAAGCGGATCCATCTGTGCTGGATTGATCCCGGTATGCACTTAACCTGTGGCGAGGGGGCTTGCTCCCGATACGGAGTGTCAGCCACAGATGAGCTGACTGACACACTCTATCGGGAGCAAGCCCCCTCACCACAGGGTGAGCAGAGCCATGGCGCAGCTACCCTCTGCACTGGGTTGAAGAAATCCAACATCGCCAGACATCACAAAGTCCTCAGCCATTCCTCTGTGGTGAGGGGGCTTGCTCCCGATGGGGAGTGTCAGGCACCGATGAGCTGACTGACACACCGTATCGGGGGCAAGCCCCCTCGCTACAGGGAGAGCGGCGTTTTTTCAGTGACGGCGCGGCAGCAGGATCCCGCTGTCTACATCCCGGATATCCGTGCGGCCACAAAAGGCCATGGACAGGTCCAGCTCGTTCCTGATCACCTCCAGCGCCGTACTCACCCCGTGCTCACCCATCGCTCCCAGCCCATAAAGCATGGCGCGGCCGATATAGGTGCCCTTGGCTCCCAAAGCCACGGCCTTGAGCACATCCTGCCCCGAACGAATCCCGCCATCCAGGTGCACTTCAGCGTACCGACCGATCGCCTCGACGATCCCTGGCAACGCCGAAATCGAAGAGCCGGCACCATCCAGCTGCCGCCCTCCATGGTTGGAAACGATCACCGCATCGGCGCCGTGCTCCACCGCCAGGCGCGCGTCGTCCGGGTCCTGGATGCCCTTGACGATCAACTTGCCGCCCCAGCGCTGCTTGATCCACGCCACGTCCTGCCAGGACAGGCGCGGGTCGAACTGCTCGCGGGTCCAGTCCACCAGCGAGCCGATGTTGTCGACGCCCTTGGCGTGGCCGACGATGTTGCCGAACTGGCGATTGCGCGTGCGCAGCATGTTCAGGCACCAGCGCGGCTTGCTGGCCAGATTGGCGAGGTTGCGCAGGGTTGGCCTGGGCGGAATCGACAGGCCGTTGCGCTTGTCCTTGTGGCGCTGGCCGAACACCTGCAGGTCCATGGTCACCACCAGCGCCGAGCAGTTGGCGGTGCGGGCGCGTTCAATCAGGTCTTCGACGAAGCTGCGGTCGCGGGTCACATAGACCTGAAACCAGAACGGATGCCGTTGCGTGGCCTGGGCCACCGCCTCGATCGAGCAGATGCTCATGGTCGACAGGGTGAAGGGGATGCCGAACTTTTGCGCTGCACGGGCCGCGAGAATCTCGCCGTCGGCGTGCTGCATGCCGGTCAGGCCGGTGGGCGCGATGGCCACCGGCATGCTCACCGGCTGGCCGATCATGGTCGTGGCGGTGCTGCGCTGAGTGATGTCGAAGGCCACGCGCTGGCGCAATTCGATGCGCTGGAAATCCGCCTCGTTGGCGCGATAGGTGTACTCGGTCCAGGAGCCGCCATCGACGTAGTCATAGAACATGCGCGGCACCCGCTTGCGCGCGAGCTGGCGCAGGTCTTCGATGCAAGTGATTTCGGCCATGGACGGAGCCCCTTTCTGACAGCTGATAGCGCAATGATTGAAGCCTGCAGCTTCACATCGCCGCGCGCATCACGAAACCAGCATTTGCTCCTATCAATGGTTAGGCAAACCTTAACCCCACCCCCGGCCTCTGTAGCGAGGTGGCTTCCCACCGACAGAGCCCTCGGCACAGCCGCGGGCCAGTGACGTGGCCTCCAGGCGCAGCCGTTCGGCTTCGCTCATGGCTGCGTACCCTGTACCAGCGGCAAGTCGGGGTGGGCGCGCCACTCGCGCAGCGAGCCGTCGAATACGTGCAGTTGTTCGGTCGGGTGGCCGGCGGCGATCAGGCCAAGGGCCAGGCCGCAGGCGTTGACGCCGCCGCCACAGTACAGGGTGAGTTCCGTGTCGGGTTCGATCTGCAGCGCGGCGGTGCTGCGGTGCACCTGCTCCAGGTTCAACAGGCCCTGCCCATCGAGCCAGTCGGCATAGGGCAGGCTGAGGCTGCCCGGGATATGCCCGGCGTTGTAGACATCGGCGCGCAGGCCGCAGACCAGTAGCACGGCGCCGGGATGATCGAGCCAGTGCTTGACCTCGGCGAGATCGACGAAGCGTCCGCCGATTGCCGCAGCCTGGGCGTTGCCCGGTGCAGTCGGCGCCGCCGGGCCGAACGCCAGCTCGCCGCCGACGGCCTGCCAGCGCGCCAGGCCACCGTCGAGCACGCTGACTCGCGCCTGCCCATACGCCAGCAGCAACCACCAGACCCGCGCCGCCCACACGCCATTGAGCGAGTCATACACCACTATGTGGCTGTGTTCATTTACCCCCAGGCGTTGCAGCTCGGCCTGCAATTGCGCGGCCGGCGGACGGGTAAACAGAAAACGCCCGCCAGGGTCGGAAAAACCACCGAACAGATCGGCGAATCGCGCACCCGGAATGTGCCCCGCCTGCTCGAAGTCCTCGCGGCCACTGCTGTAAAGCCTTGCGCCTTCAGCGTCGGCACCCTTGTGGATGCGGGCGTCCAGCACCACCACATCCGGGTCGTCAGCGTGCTCGCGCAACCAGGTCGCCGACACGCGTGGATCGACGTTGCTCATAGCCTTACCTCGTTCATCCAAGCGGCAAGGCGCATGGGCCGCCTCGTCATTGCGGGGGATCTTTGGCAGTTCATTCAGCGGGCTCGAGCAGCGACAACTGATCGACGAACGCCGTGGCGAACGACGCCGTGCCGATCGCCGCGGATGCACGTTCGGCCGCCACGGCATACACCGCGTGGGCCGCAGCGGTGGCCAACAAGGCGTCCTCGGTGTTGGCCAGCAGCGCCGCGATCAACGCGCCCAGGCCACAACCGGCACCGGTGACCTGAGTCAGGCGCACATCACCGCCCTTGACCGCATATACCGTGGCGCCGTCGGTGATGTAGTCCACCGGCCCGCTGACCGCGACGATGGCTCCGGTGCGCTGCGCCAGCTCCCTGACAGAAACCAGGGCGTCGTCGGAGCTGGCGGTGGTCTCGACCCCTTTGCCACCGCCGCTGCCGCCGGCCAAGGCGATCAGCTCACTGGCGTTGCCGCGGATGACCCTGGGGTGGAAGTCCAGCAGTTTGCGTACCGCCGCATCGTAACCCGGCGCACCGGCACCCATCGCCACCGGGTCCAGCACCCAGGGCGTACCGGCCTGCGCGGCGGATTCGGCGGCGCTCCACAACGCCTCCGGGCCGCTGCTCATCAGCGCGGCGGTGTTGATCCACATGGCATTGGCAGCGGCGGCGAAACACTGTGGCCAGTCCATCGCGCTACCGATGGCCGGCCCGGCACCGACGGCCAGCAGCAGGTTGGCGCTGAGGTTGGCGGCAACGTAGTTGGTCAGGCCGTAGACGAAAGGAGGAGATTTTTTGAGCGCCGCCAAGGACTGACGAACGCCGGGGCTTGCCCATGATAGCTCTTGCATGGATGGACTCGAGGATGGGTTGAATGCCTCGAGTATTTGCCCCAGCGGCCGATTGGTAAACAGATAAGTTCTTGCACGCGTATAGCGATCAGTCATGACGCCCCGCCCGTAGCGAGGGGTAGGGGCTTGGGGGACGGGAGCGCAGCCACCGCGCCAGCCGTGTCGCTGGCGCGGTAGGTATGGCTCAGCTCATGACCGGCGTTACGCCGAGCGGCGCGCGCTGCGCCGACACGCTGGCGAACAGATCGTCGACGCGGTCGATTTCCGCTTGGCTGGGCTTGATGGCGAAGGCAAAGCCGACGAACACCAAGGCGTTGAAGATCACGCCGATGATGCCGCTGGTCAAGGAGCCCAGCGCCGGAATGTCATCCGGGTAGATGACGGTCAGCACGATAGCGATGAAGATCCCCACCAGCATCCCGGCGATGGCCCCCTGCTTGTTGCCGCGACGACTGAAGATCCCGAAGAACAACGGCACCGCCAGCTGAATGATGCCCTGATAGGAGATCTGCGCCAGCAACTGCAACCGCGCATAGTCGAACGTCAGATAGGCTAGCAGCGAGGCGGCGGCGATGAACACCACCATGCCGGATTTGGCCAGCACGGTCTTCTCGCGATCGGTGCGGGGCTTGTTCCAGGTCGCCAGGTCGTTGGCGAACTGGGTGCCGCATACCTGCACGCAGCCGTCGACGTGGCCGATGCTGGCCGCCAGCACGATGACGATGGCCAGCGCCAGCAACCAGGGACCGCCGATGTCGAACAGCGAAAGGAACCAGCCGTTCTGCGGGTGCGCGGCCACGGCAGGGTCCTGGCTGATGGCCGCGGCGAACAGCATGAGAATGCCGTAGAAGCCGGCCACCAGCAGGATGGTCAACAGGGTGCCTTTTTTCACCGCACGCACGCCGCTGGCGGTGTAGATACGCTGGAAGCTCATCGGCCAGCACATCGAGCCGATGACCCCGGTGAAGATCAGGCTGAACATGTACATCGGCCCATAGGTGCTGCCGCTGCCGCCGGGAATCACCAGCATGCTCGCGGGCAATTGCGCCAAGTGAGCGAAGGACGCCGACTCCCCGAACATCAGATACACGCACAACGCCGCGCACAGCACATAGGCGATCAGGCCCTGATACATGTCGGTCATGATCAGCCCCCGCATGCCCATGCTCACGGTCCAGTACTGACGCACCAGGACCACGCCGACCCCCACCATCAGGCAGGTGGTCACGCCCCAGCGCCCGAAGCTGGCGAACTGGAACAGCGTGGCCAGCGCCTGGATGCCCATCACCACCCACGGGAACACCGAGATGATGCCGATGATCGAGGCGATGCGCTTGACCGCCGGGCTGTCGAAGCGCATGCCGAGCAGGTCGGGCTGGGTGGTCAGGTTGAAGCGCTTGCCCCAGGTCCAGGCGCGATTGGCCATCAGGTACATGGCGGTGACGCCGAGGGTGGCGTAGACCATGCCGTAGAAGCCCAGCGCGCCGCCCACCGAGAGAGCGAAGAATGCGGTAAAGGTCGCCCCCGGCCACCACGAGTTGGTGTAGCACATGGCGATGTACCAGGGCCCGTAGGAGCGGCCGCCCACGGCATAGTCGGAAAAGCTGTTGCTCTTGCGGTTGGTCGCGTACAGCACGGCGATCATGCCCGCGAGAAACAGCCCGATCAGGCCGAAGGTAATGAACAGGTTGGAACCTATGGTGGTGCCGATCATTGCAGATCCCCCTCTTCAGGTATCTCGCCCGTCGCGGATTCGACGATATACAGCACCCACAAGCCGAGCCCGGTAAGGGTGGCGATGGCGATCCAGTAGAAGATCGGCAGCGGGATGCCGAGAACGATCACCGCGCTGCTGCTGATGCTCAGGTAGAACGGCGGAAATAGCGCCATCAGCAACATCGCAAGAAAGTAGAGGCCGAAGACCAGGGCCTTGAGGCGCCCCGGCGGCGCCAGAGAGGGATTGCTGTGCATGAGGTGTGCTCCTTGAATTCTGGATCTGGTTGCTGTGCGATCGGATAAAACTCAAGCAGTGAAAAAAGACTGCGGAACACGCCGCTAGGTTGTTGTTCTGTGGTGGGCCTCCGTGCCCTGGGTGCAGGCTCAGGCCTGTCTCAGCCAGGTTTCCCAGTGTGAATCGTGGAACACGCTGCGGGCGCGCATGTGCTTCCAGACGCCGTACTTGTAGAAGTCGAAGTCCAACTGCGACACGGCATGCTGGACCATGGCCCAGGTCGACCATTTGAGGTCCGCCAGCGCCTTGTTCAATTTGATCCGCGCCAGGGTCTGCGCGGTGACCTGGCCGAAGTAGTCTTCGATCAGCGCCAGTTCCATCTCATCGGTGAAGAACATCTCGCCGAACCACAGCGCCAGTTCGTAATGGCGGTCGTTGTTGGAGGCGTATTCGAAGTCCACCAGGCGGATCTGCCGGGCATCGTTGAGCATGAAGTTGCCGGCCAGGGTGTCGTTCATGCACGGCACCAGATCGATGCCCGAGGCTTGCAGCGCTTGCCAGGCACGCTCGAACTGGCGGCACTGCCAGGCATGGTCAGGCGGCGTGCAGCCCTTGAGTTCGGCGACCTGGGCCTGATGCTCGGTGATCATGTCGAAGGCCGTCTTGGTCTGGATCAGCAACGGTTGCTGGTTGAACGCCTTGAGCGCATGCAGGGCGTTATGGCGCACGTCCCGTTGCAAAAAATCATGGTTGGACGACGCGCGCCAGCCTTCCATGAACTCGAAGACTTCGACGCCATGCTCTTCGAGAAAGGCAAACACCGGGGCGCCGTAGCCGGTCTGGGCGGCCTTGACGCTGGCATCGTGGGCCGTGCGGCGGTCGATGAACATCTCGGTGCCTGCTCCGGGAACCTTGAAGAAATAGGCCGTGTCGGCGCCTTGCACTTCGACGCGCCAGTTGGTGTTGGAAATGCCTCCGCTGACCGGCTGGTAGCTAATGGCACGGCCATTCCAGCGCTCGACGCTGCGCACGGCAGCTTCCAGTTGCTGTTCTGCGGCGCTGGCCGCCTGGCCCAATGATTTCATGCTTGATCCCCCTGAACATGGCGCAGCCAGCTTTCGAAGCGGGCGTCCTGAATGCCTTGGCGGCAGCGCAGCAAGGTCCATTGCCCGACCTTCGAGAACTCCAGGCCGCGGTGCGATGTTGCGCCGGCCCACAGGCCCCACAAGGTCCAATACCAATCGTCGAGCAGGGCATACAGGCGGCAGCGGGCGTAATCCACTTCAAGGCACTGGCCGGCCCAGGCGCTGATCCCGGCGCGCCATTGGCTTTCGAACGGATACAGCTCGTTGAGCGTGATGGCCACGTCGTACCAGGGATCGAAACAACCGCCATGGTCGAAGTCGATCAACCGCAGCTCGCCGCCGGGTCCGACCATCACGTCGCAGGCCACGCCGTCGCCATGCAGCGGCACGCTGGCTGCGGGCTGGTGTTGCAGCGCTTGCCACGCCAGGTCGATGCAGGTGTCGATCCAGGCCTGATCCGCCGGCATCGACACGGCGTCGCGCCGGCACAGCTGTCGCAATCTTTGCAGGTCGGCCATGGGCGAGCGCTCGAAGTCCGGCAGCGGGCCGCCGTGCACGCGTTTTTTCAGGGCCCACAGCGCCTGCAGTCGCGACGCCGAGGTCAGCTCGTCAAGGCGCGCCCAACGCCAGTCTGGCGCCGGCAAGGCGTCGAACAACAACACGCCGTTGGCGACATCGGCAAGCACCAGCGCGGGCGTCGCGCCGCTTTGCGCCGCGCATTCACTGGCCTGCGCGCTGCGCTGAACATCGATCAGCTCGGCCATGTCGGCGTGCAGCACCTTTGCGTAGTAATCGCCCTTGACGCTGCTGACCCGAAAGCCGGCCCATTCGGTGGCCACCCGTATCGGTGAGGCGATCCCGGCGGTTGCGGGGCTGACCTGCACATCGTCAGCCCAGCCGGCGGCGTTCAGCGCCTTGAGCAGCCGCGACAGTTCAGGGGTTGGGTTCGACATGATCGGCCCTCAATTGAACGATGCGGGTGAGGAACAAGCGCGGTACAGCAGCGCCGTGAGCATGCGCACACCGGTGAGCATGTCCTCGTCACGGGTGTATTCCGCTTCGTTGTGGGACACGCCGTTGCTGCTGGGGATGAACACCAGGCAAGCGGGGTATTTGCGGTTCAGGCTGATGGCGTCGTGACCGGAGACGGTGATGCTGTTGCCGATCGGCAGCCCCAGTTCCTGGCCGACGCGGTAGGCCAGTTCGGCAAAGCCTCGGTGCAGTTGCGCCGGCTCGCGCAGCACGCTGCTCTCGATCTCGAAGCCGGTGTTGGTCTTGACGGCGATGGCGTCGAGCAGGGCGTGCAGACGTTCACCGGCGGCGGCCAGCAGGTCGACGTCCTGGGAGCGGTATTCGATCAGCGCAGTGACCTTGGAGGGCACTACATTGGGCGAGTTGGGATAGATTTCCAGGCGCCCCACCGAGCTGTGCAGCGCCAGGCCGTGCAGCTCGACTTCGGCGCGTACTGCGGTGATGGCGTGGGCGGCAGCCAACAGGGCATCGCGCCGGGCGGCCATCGGGGTAGGGCCGGTGTGGTTCTGTTCGCCGTCGAAGCGCACGCGGTTTTTCAGCGCCGCCCAGGTTTCGCGCACCACGCCGATGGCCAGGCCCTGGCTTTCGAGCTGCGGGCCTTGCTCGACATGGATCTCGACGTAACCGGCCACCGGCAAATCCACCAGGCCCTCACCCAGATAGCCGATGGCGCGCAAGGCGTCCTCGAGCGTCACGCCGTCGCCGTCACGGCAGGCCCAGGCTTCGTCCAGGCCCATGGCACCGGTGAACACGCTGCTGCCGATCAGGCTGGGCTGAAAGCGCGCGCCTTCTTCGTTGGTCCAGTTGACCACCGCCAGGTTGCAGGCCGGCGTCTCGCCGCGTTCGTGCATCTGCCGCGCCAGGCTGGCAATGGCCACCGCGCCGGCCAGCACCCCATAGATGCCGTCGAAACGCCCAGCGCTGGGCTGGCTGTCCAGATGGGAGCCGCAAATGATGAAGGGCGCCGCCGGGTCGAAGGTGATCAGGCCAAAGATATTACCCACCGCATCGATACGCACTTCAAAGCCGTGCGCGCTCAACCAGGCGCAGAACAGATCGCGGACCTGGCCGTCCTCGGCCGAGGCCGAGAGTCGATGCAGGCCACCGGCGGGTGTGGCGCCGATGGCTGAACTCTGCCGAAACAGCGCCTCGAATGCTGCGAGGTCGGCTGCGGTCGGCAACAGCGGTTCAGGGGTAAAGGATTTCGACATTATCTTGCTCCAGGCAGGTCGTGAAATCGGCCGCTAGCGGGCGATTGGTGACCACGGTGGTAATAGCTGCAAACGGCAGCGTATTGATGAAGGTCCGATGCCCGAACTTGGCATCGTCGGCCAGCACCACACTGCGCAGGCAGTGCCTGGCCAAGGTGCGACGCAACAGCGCCTCGGGCTCTTCGTAATCCATGAAGCCGAGGCTCAGGTCCACCGCACCGATGCCCATGAAGGCGATGTCGTAGTGGAACTGCCGGGCGAATTCCAGGGTGTGGGCGCCGATCAGGGCGTTGTCGTTGCGGCGCACATCGCCGGGCGCCACCAGCACCGCGTTATCGCTGTGCTGGGTGATCAGTTGGGCAATGTCCAGCGAGTTGGTGATGATTTTCAGCTGGCTGAAGCGGGTCAGCTGTTGCGCCAACGCCAGGGTCGAGGTGCCGGTGTCGAGGAAGATCGCCATGCCTTCACTGACCAGCTGCGCAGCGCGCGCCGCCAGCTTGGCCTTGGCCTGGGTCTTGATGCGAGTGCGCACTTGCAGGGGTTGCTCTGCATTGGGCCGGGGCAGGATCGCGCCGCCATGAATGCGCCGCAACTTGCCAGCGTCTTCGAGGTACTTGAAATCCCGGCGGATGGTTTCTTCGCTGACGTACAGCGATTGCGCGAGGTCCGAGGCTTTCACGCGTTGGTGCTGCGCCAGCAGGCGCATGATTTCGTCCAGGCGAGGCTGATTGAGCATGGGGTAGAAGTTCCGCTGCGAGTTGAAACTGCCAGTGTACCGGCGCGGGGTGTGGCTCGGTGTGCGTGCGTGACCTGGCCTGCGGGGTATGGTCGCGCGCGCGGCCACGGGTGCGGCAAAGGCCGAACCGCGGAGCACGCTGCACGTTGATGCCATGTTTGACCGGAGCACAGGTACCTCTCACTCGAATCGTGGTGAAAGGGCAGTCATGAGCAAAGGGGTGAAGCATCGGGCGGGCTTCGTTCGAGCCCACTCCGAGTCCTGCAACTACCGGGTCAGCAGCGCTGGCAAGTGCTGATCCCAGGGGGCGATGGTCTCGAACGCCGCGCAGAACTGCAGCACATCGGCATCGGCGAAACGTGGGCCGACCACTTGCAGGCCGATGGGCAAACCGCTGGGGCTCAAGCCGCAGGGCACGCTGGCCGCCGGGTTGCCCGTGATGTTGAACGGGTAGGTAAAGGGCGTCCAGCGTGCCCAGGGCACTGCGCCCTCCTGGCCGATGTAGCCTGGCGGGGCGACGTCGTCGGCGGCGAACGGCAGGATCGGCAGTGTCGGCAGCAACAGCAGATCGAATTCGCTGAACAGTCCATGCACCCGGTTGGCGAAGGCGGCGCGCTGTTGCACGGCGTTGAGGTAGCCGGCCAGATCGTAATCGGCCGAGCGCTTGATCAGCTCGGCGAAGCCTGGATCGAGCAGGTCCATCCGATCGGCCAGGGCCTTGCCGTAGGCGATGCCACGGCCGCCGACCCACAGGGTTTCGAAGGTGGCCAATGGGTCTTGCCAGTCCAGGCTGAGGGTGCTGATGCTCACCGGCAAGGCCTGCGCGATCTGCTCCACGGCCGCTTCGACCGCAGCGGCGATGGCCGGATCGACCGGCGTCTCGAACAAGGTCGGGCAGTAGGCGATGCGCAACGGGCGCAAGGGTTGCTCGCAGCGTGCCAGACAGGATTCGGACAGCGCTGGCAGCGCCTGGTGGTCCAGCGGGTCGGGGCCGGACAGGATGTCGAACAGCAAGGCGCTGTCCCGCACGGTGCGGGTGATAGGCCCGGCGTGGCTGAGCATTTCCGTGGCCGACCAGGGCCAGGTGGGTATTCGCCCCAGCGAACCCTTCAGGGCGAAGGCGCCACAGAAGGCGCCGGGGATACGCACCGAACCGCCGCCGTCCGAACCCAGCGTGGCGGGCACCATGCGCGCCGCCACGGCAATTGCCGAACCGGAACTGGAGCCGCCGCTGGTGAGCTGCGGGTTCCACGGATTGCGGCCATTGCCGAACACCCGCGAGGTGCTGGCGCCGGTCCAGCCGAATTCGGTGGTGGCGGTCTTGCCGAGGATGATTGCCCCGGCGTCCTTGAGACGGCGAATGATCGGCGCGTCCTGGGTCGGCACGTTGTCGAGACCAGTCAGCGAGCCTCTGGTGGTGCGCAGCCCGGCGGTGGAAAACAGGTCCTTGATACCGAAGGGCACGCCATGCAGCGGGCCGCGAAAGTACCCGTCCCGGGCCTCGGCGCTCATGACCCGGGCCTGTTCCAGCGCGGCTTCGGCGTAGACGTCGCCAAAGGCATTGAGTGTGGAATTGTGGGTTTCGATGGCCAGCAGGCTGGCTTCGACCAATTGCACGGGCGTCAGTCGGCCTGCACGGATGCGCGAGACCGCCTCGGTGACGCTGGGCATGGACGATGGCTGTTGATCCGTGTTCATTGGCTGTCCCGCAGGTGCTGGGTGAATGTTCGAGCGCCCGGGCATTTAAAGTCAGCAGCAAAAACAGAGTCAAGTGGGTTTTGTTGATTATGTTGGATTTGGGGTTTATTTGTTTTTGTGGGCGCCACGAGGGTGCATGAAACTGCGGTTTTCGGGGGGCGAAAGGACTTTTGCCCCTGAATGGGGCAGGTGGAAAACGGGGATTTGCAGGTCAGTGCCGGGGATGAAAGGGGGCCATGCGGCACGAGAAGGTGACGCTTTTGCCTGGATCGAGGCTTTAGCCAGGCAGCCCTGCCAGGGGGCGCTGCATCTGAATGATCCGCTGATAGCTTGGCCACTGCGCCTGGATAACGTCCTCGATACGCAGCACCGTGGCGAGCTCCGGCGCCTGTCGCAAGCTCGCCGACAGCGCCGTGCGGACCAGAGCGATTTGCTCGGTGTGCAAGGCCCGCGAGCCGATCAGCGGCAAGCCCGGGGCGGGCGCGGACCAGCCAAGGGTGCGGATTCCGGCAAGCCGTTCGGGCTGCTGGTCAGTCAGATGCGCCCAGGTCACCGGATCTATAGCGGCGATATCAGCCTGGCCGCTGCGCACGAACTCGATGCTGTTGACATGGCCACCGGACACGACCACTTGGCGAAAGAACTCGCCATTCACCGCCAAAGGCGCCACCCCATGGCGCAAGGCGTTCATGCCGCTGTGGGAGTCCGTGCCGTTGATCACCGCAACGGCCCCGAGCAGGTCGGCCAAGGTGGTGAAGCGGCTGTGCTCGGCGACGATCAGCCGACTGCTGTACTGCCCATCGTTGAAGCCTTCGGCGCGGTAGCGGGGCAGACCCAGCAGGCTGACCTTGCCCTGCAGACGGGTCATCAGCGGGTAGCCGCAGGTCTGTGATAACAGCAGGTGCGGGTCCAGCCAGTGATCGTCGATGTGGGCGAAATCAGCGTCGACCAGGGTGATCGGTGCGCTCCAGCCCAGCCCTTTGAGTGCGGTTGAAAAAACCTCGAGCAAGGCGTTGTTCGCCTCACGCAAATGCGGGGTGATCCCGTACATGGGCAGCGAGACTTTCCAGTGGGTCATCAGGCGGCTTCTTCCACTTCAACGCGCGGTTCGACGGCAGGGTGCGCAGGATCATCCACCGGGCGCACTGCGTACTGGCGCAGCAGTTGCAGATAACCGCCCGGTACGTGGAAGTTGCCATTGGCGCTGAGAAAGCTTTCGCGCTGCGCGCGGTAGAAGGCCGGCAGTGAATACCAGGGCACATCCGGGCGCGCGTGGTGCACGGCATGCAGGTTGTTGTTGAGGAACAGCAGGCGGGTGAACCAGCCGCCTTCGTTGATCACCGTGCGCTCGGGCACCATGGGCTGGGCCCGGTGTTCGTAGAACGAACGCACCGAGGCCAGCGCCAACGCCGGCCAGGTCACGGCGAGCAGGTAGTACCAGGCCGGGATCCCGGCAAAGCGCTGGATGGCATAGAGCATGACCACGCACAGCAGGCCGTGGCCGAGCCACATCGGTGCGCGGCGCCGGTCGCCGGCGGCGATCGTCTTGTATTCGCTGACCAGCAGCGCCAATACGCCCCAGGGCGGACCCAGCAACAGGCGGCCGAGGAACGTCTTGCGGATGCGCAGCAGGCGACGCTTGAACGGGCCGGCCTGGGCCCAATGGGCCTGGGAAATGTAGGTGCTCTCCGGATCGATGTCCGGCAACGTCAGGCTGCTGTCGGTGTGGTGCAGCAGGTGCGAATCGCGGTACAGCGCAAAGGGGTACCAGACTGACAGCGGCGCGTAGCCGAACAGCGCGTTCAGCCATGGACGGCGAGTGGGGTGACCGTGGATCAGCTCGTGCTGCAGGGACATGAACCAGGCCACCCAGACCGCCAGCAGCAGAGTGGCGACCGGCAGGTTCAGCAGCTCGGCACGGTAGCTGGCAAGGATGCCGGTCCAGCCGCTGTAGACGGCGACGAGGACGATCCAGGTGGGCCACTCGCCGGGATAGAGGCGCGAAGGGTGGGCTTGGCGATGGCTAGTGATCATGGCGGTACTGCTTCACGGGAGGGCTACGGAAGAAGGCTCGACTTAGATCATAAGGCTATGGATTTTTGCGTGCCTAGATTGAATCGGAATTTGGTTATAGCGGTGAGGGGCAGTAACCAGCCCACCAGAGGCGCCGCGGTGAGCTGCGCCCCGGGTGCCATCGAGATGCCAATGTCCGGGGCGCAAGTGAAGGGAACAAGGTCAAGCCATTGCCGGCGCCGCTATCGATTTCACCTGCTTGCGGGCCAGCACCCAGTAGAAGCATCCACCCAAAAAGCACCCGGTAAACCAGGCGAAATTCGCGATCGGCTTGAACCACGGAATGAAGGTGAACAGTATGCCGATCACCGTTGCCGCGATCAGCGCCTTGATCGCCGTCGGGTTGAAGCCGTTGTGGTACCAATAACGCCCGCTCGGTGAATCGTCGAACAGCGCGTCCACATCGATCTGCTGTTTTTTCACCAGGTAGTAATCCACCAGCAGAATCCCGAACAGCGGCCCGATAAACGCCGCCAGCACATCCAGCGTGTAGTGGATCACCTCAGGGTTGTTGAACAGGTTCCACGGCGTGATGAAGATCGACGCCACCGCCGCGATCATCCCGCCGGCACGCCAGCTGATCTTGCTCGGCGCACAGTTGGCGAAGTCGAACGCCGGGGAAACGAAGTTGGCGACGATGTTGATGCCGATTGTCGCGGTAACGAAGGCGAAGGCACCGAGCAGTACGGCGACGCTGTTATCGATGCGGGCAACGGTGGCGATCGGGTCGTGAAGCATTTCGCCAAACACCGGCAGGGTGCCGGAAACGATCACCACGGTCACCAGCGAGAACGCCAGGAAGTTCACCGGCAGACCCCAGAAGTTGCCGCGCCTGACGTCGGCCATGCTGCGGCAATAGCGGCTGAAGTCACCGAAATTCAAGGTCGGACCGGAAAAGTACGAGACCACCAGGGCGGTGGCCATGACGATCTGGCCGAAGGCTTCCCAGCCGCTCAGGGATTTTTCCGAAAGGGTGAAGCTGATGTGGCTCCAACCGGCTTTCCAGACGATCCAGCCCGCCAGCAGGAACATCACCGCGTAGACCACTGGGCCTGCCCAGTCGATAAAGCGGCGGATGGAGTTCATGCCGGACCAGAACACCGCGGCCTGCACCACCCACAGCAGCACAAAGCCCATCCAGCCCAGGTACGACAGCCCGGCGAAAGACACCTCGGCGTACTGCTGCATCGACGGGAAGAAGCGCAGCACCACGATGATCAGGGCGCTGGAGGCCAGGTAGGTCTGCACGCCATACCAGGCCACGGCGATCAACCCGCGGATCACCGCAGGGATATTCGCGCCGAACACCCCGAAGGCGAGTCGGCAGATGACGGGGTAGGGCACGGCCGCCTGCTGGCTGGGCTTGGCCAGCAGGTTGGCGATGACCTGGATGATGCAGATACCGACGATCAAGGCGATCAGCACCTGCCAGCTGGCCAGGCCGAGGGCGAACAGACTGGCGGCGAACACATAGCCGCCGACGCTGTGCACGTCGCTCATCCAGAAGGCGAAGATGTTGTACCAGTTCCAGTCCTGCCGCACCGGGCCGAGATCTTCGTTGTACAAGCGCGGGCTGTAGCCCTTGGGAAGCTGTGGATTCATCGTGCGCACTCTCCTGGGTAGACGCCGCTCCGCGCATTGCATACGGATGGAGGCTTTGTTGTATACGATCATTTAGGCAGGATGCGTGCCATTCGCGGCTAACCCGCTGCGGCGTTTGATACAGAAAGAGTTTTGGCTTCGTTGCTATCATTTGGCTACCAAGCAAAAATTTTCGTTTTGCTCCCTATAAGTGCGCTATTGCGCGGAGATGGTGCAACGGATCCGGCGATGGCAACGGGCAATGAAGTTGTATACGATCAGCGCAACATCACTCCGTCAGCGAACCTATGAACGCCCACCTGTTTCCGATCGCTCCCACCGCCAGCCGCAGCCGCGACGAGCACATCTACCAGGAAATCCTCGATGCCATCGTCGAGCACCGGCTATTGCCCGGCGTGCGCTTGCCGGAGGATGCCCTTGCCGAAGCGTTCGATATCAGCCGCACCGGTATTCGCAAGGTGTTGCAGCGCCTGGCGCTGGAGCGTCTGGTGACGCTGCGTCTGCATCGCGGCGCGGAAGTGGCGCAGCCCACGGCCAAGGAAGCTCAGGATGTGTTCGCGGCGCGTCAGTTGATCGAGCCGGCGGTGATGCCTGCCGTGGTCGCCAATGCCGATGCCGCTCAGCTCAAACAATTGCGCGCGCTGGTGGATGAAGAACACCAGGCGCAGCGTGAAGGGCTGCAAAGCCGCGCGATTCAGCTCTCGGCGCGCTTTCACGTGCAATTGGTGACGCTGGCGGACAATCAGGTGTTCAGCGAGCAGGTCGCCAGCCTGACCACCCGCTCATCGCTGATCATCGCCGTCTATGGTTCGCGGCGCAGTGTCGGCTGCGACTGCGGCGACCATCTCGAACTGGTCGAGTTGCTGGAGCGCGGCGATGGCAGCGGGGCGGCGAAGTGGATGGGCGAGCACCTGAGCAGTATCCGCGCAAGCTTGCACGTCGACCCGCAAACGCCGGTCGAGCCGGATTTCAAAACCCTTTTCAAACGCTGACTCACTGCCCGGGCCGCCCATGAAAATCCAGGTCATCAACCCCAACACCAGCCGCAGCATGACCGCCAGCATTGGCCGTGCCGCCATGGCCGTCGCCCGGCCCGAAACCGAAATCATCGCCTGCTGCCCGCAGGACGGCCCGGAATCCATCGAGGGGCATTTCGACGAGGCCATTGCTGCGGTCGGGGTGCTGGAGGAGGTGCGCAAAGGCATGGCGGCGGGCGTCGATGCCCATGTGATCGCCTGCTTTGGCGACCCCGGGCTGCTGGCGGCGAGGGAGCTGGCGCGGGGCCCGGTGATCGGTATCGCCGAAGCGGCCTTCCATGTCGCCAGCCTGATCTGCACGCGCTTTGCGGTGGTCACCACGTTGAGCCGCACGCGCATCATCGCCGAGCATCTGCTGCGCAATTACGGCATGACCGAGCATTGCACCTCGGTGCGCTGCGTCGATATCGCTGTGCTGGAGCTTGAGGCGCTGGGTGAGGACCTGCTGGTGGCGCGCATCGCCGAGCAGGCGCTAGAGGCGCGGGATCGGCAAGGTGCCGGCGCCATCGTACTGGGCTGCGGCGGCATGGCCGATCTGCCGGCGCGGGTCAGCGAACGGGTAGGGCTGCCGGTGATCGATGGCGTGGCGGCGGCGGTCAAGCTGGCTGAAGCGCTCGTTGAGCTGGGGCTGGGGACCAGCAAGCATGGCGATCTGGCGTATCCGTTGGCCAAGGGCTTCGCCGGGCGCTTTGGCCATTTCGGCCGCTGACGCCCCGTCACACCTGTAGCGAGGGGGCTTGCCCCCGATACGGTGGGTCAGGGGGATGGGTAGTTCCGGTGCGATTTTTTCGGGGGCAAGCCCCCTCGCTACAGGTCTGGCAAGTCTGTGCAACGGGCGATTGGGGCCGTGTAATAGATCAGTTAAATCCATACAGCTGCACCGGATTGTCCACCAGCACGGCGTTGCGCGCCGCTTCACCTCCGACCCAGTCACCGAGCAGTTCGAGCAGTCGAGCGTCGTCCGGCGCATGGGCTTCGGTCACGTGCGGCCAATCGCTGCCCCACACCAGCCGCTGCGGCGCCCGCTGCGCGAAGGCACGGGCGATCACCGAGGCATCGGGGTAATCCGGGCCGCCGATGGCGGTATTCAAATAAGCGCCGCTGAGCTTGACCCAGGCTCTGTCAGCCTCGACCAGGTCAGCGATAAATCCGAACGCCGGATGGCGGTCATCGCTGCCCGGCGGCAGGCGACCGAGGTGATCGAACACCACCGGCACCGGTAGGTTGGCCAGCAATTGGCGCTCGGCGACGATCTGCTCGGCGCTCATATGGATCTGCACATGCCAGCCCCACTGCGCGATACGCGCTGCCAGCGGGGCGATGTGCTCGACCTGCACCACCTGGTCGGCGGCCTTCCACAGGCTGAAACGCAGGCCGCGCACGCCACCGGCATGCAGATGCTGCAACGCGTCGTCGCTGATGGATGGGTCAACCACGGCGATGCCACGCCCCTGACCCTGCAATTGCGCGAGGGCGTCGAGCAGGCAGCGGTTATCGGTGCCATAGACTTTCGCCTGGACGATCACCGCGCGCTGCAAGCCGAGGCGCCGTTGCACCTGGCGATAGTCCGCGAGGCTGCGCCCGCTGGGTACGTGACTGTCCGCGTGGGCTGCGGTGAAACGGCGATCGTAGATATGCAGGTGCGCGTCGCAGGCGTTTGTCGGGAGGGGCCAATGGATTGTCGTCATCACTCTGTTCTCGCTTGCAAAGACTCACACCAGCAGCAGCAAGGCTGCGCCATAGGCGAATGCCGCGACCAGAAAGGTCACGAAGGTGAAGCCCAGCACCCGCTGCACGCCGACGCCGGCCATCGCCACCACCGGCGCGGCCCAGAACGGCTGCATCATGTTCGACACTTGCTCGCCCATGGCCACGGCCATGGTAGTCGCCGGCAGCGAGGCATGCAGGGTCACGGCCGCAGGAATCGCGAACGGCCCCTGCACGGCCCAGTGACCACCACCGCTGGGGATCAGAAAGGTCACCAGCAGCGAGCACACGTAGCTCCAGAACGGCAGCGTGTGCGCACTGGAAATCGCCACGAAGCCCTTGGCGATCACCCCCGGCAACCCGGTGGCTTCCATCATGCCCATGATGCCGCCGTACAGCGGGTACTGGACCAGCATGGAGCCGCTTTGCCGCGCCGCGCCCTTGACCGCTTCGGCGTAGGCCAACGGGTAGCCATGCAGCAGCACGCCGGCGGTGAACATCACCGTGATCACGCCGTTGACGCCTGACAGCTGCACCTTGCCGAACCACGACGCGGCGATCACTCCGATGCCCAGCGCGCCCATCAGCAGGCTGCCCAGGGGCGAGTATTCGAGAAATCTGGCGAAGCTGCGCGGGCCGTGGGGTTTGACGCTGGGGGCAGGGTCCGGATAGCGGCTGGTGTCGAGCACCACCGCGTCTTCGTCACGGGGACGCAAGGCGGCCAGCACAAAGGGCATGATCACCAGCAATGCCAGGGTCGGCACCATGTTGAAGGCGGTGAACACCATGTCGTTGATGCTCAGCACCTGGCCGGTGACTTTCTCCACCACGTTCATCGGGTTGCCGGAGCTGGTCTGCGCCAGCACGATGGAGCTCGACAGACCGCCCGCCCACACCACCCAGCCGGAGAAGCCGGCCGCCACCAGCCAGGCGAAGTCGACGCGCATGCGTTTGGCGATTTCCCGGGCGAGCAGGGCGCTGAGCACCAGGCCGAAGCCCCAGTTGAAGAACGAGGTGATGGCCACGCAGAGAAAGATCATCGCCCCGGCCTGGGCCGGCGTGCGTGCCAGGGCGATCACCCGAGTGAAGAAGCGCTGCACCACTGGCGCATGGGCCATGGCATTGCCCAGCACCAGCACCAGGGTGATCTGCAAGGCAAAGGTGAAGATGTTGAAGAAGCCCTTGTACCAGCCGCCGAGCAGGCCCTCGAGGCTGAAGGTCGGCGCGACCAGCCAGGCCACCGCGGCGACCACGAAGGTGATGAACATGGCCAGCACGAAGGGATCGGGGATGGTCCGCTCGAACAGTGCGATGGTGTTTTCGGTGAAGCGTGTGCGCAGGGTCCGATGGCCTCCAGAGAGGCCCACGGGGGCGGTGCTGTGCATAGGGTTATCCCTTTTATTGTGTTTGTCAGGGCACGCCAGGTCGCCCTGGCGGTTACAGCGTTGCAGCAGGCAAACGTTGAATCAGAGCAGCGCGCCGTTGGCCCGCAACTCGGTGATCTGGGCGGCACTGAAGCCGTATTGCGCCATGACCCGGTCCGAGTCGGCGCCGAACACCGGGGCGGCGAAAGGCCGTGGCCCGGGTGTGCGACCGAAGTCGATGGCACGGGTGAAGCCACGGTATTTGCCCACCAGCGGATGCTCGAATTCGGCAATCAGGTCTTCGGCCAGGCACTGCGGGTCATCGAACATGTCATCGACCCGGCGCGCGGCGGCGCAGGGGACCGCTTCGCCAAAGATCTTCTCCCATTCCAGCGCGCTGTGCTGCTGCAGTGCTTCGTGCAACTGCGGGACTATCACCTGATGCTGCTCGGCGCGCTTGCGCACGCTGTCGAAGCGTTCGTCGACGGCCAGGTGCCCCAGCCCGGTCTTCTCGCACAAGGCCTTCCAGAAGTGCGGAGTGTTGGCGGACAGGTACAGATAGCCTTCGCGGGTTGGGTGAATACCGGTGATACCGCCCGAGCGCATGTCCCGGTCGAGCTCGCGGGGTTCGCTGTCGGCCCATACCAGTCGCGCCGATTGCATCGCCAGGGCGCTGCGCAGCAACGACACGCCGACTTCCTGGCCCAGCCCGGTGCGCTCGCGTTCATACAGCGCCGAGGCCACACCGCTGGCGACCATGGCCGCCGCATAGTAATCCACCACCGAGCCGTACAGCACCTCCGGCGCGCCGCCGGGTTTGGCCTGGGCCGCGCACATGCCGGTCATGGTCTGCAGCACCTGGTCGTAGCCGGCCTTGGCCTTGAGCGGGCCGTTTTCACCGTAACCGGTGACGGCGCAGTAAATCAGCCGCGGGTTGAGGGCCTGCAGGTCGGCATAGCCGATGCCCAGACGCTGTGGCACGCCGGGGCGAAAATTGTGCACCAGCACATCGGCTTCGCGTACCAGCCGCAGCAGTGCCTGCAAGCCGCCGGGATTCTTTAGATCGAGGGCGACGCCGTCCTTGCTGCGATTGACCCCGAGGAAGGCGCGGCTTTCGCTGGTCAGGGTCGAAGGGTACTTGCGCAGATTGTCGCCACTGGGCGGCTCGACCTTGATCACCCGGGCGCCCTGATCGGCCAGCAGCGAGCAGCCGTAGGGGCCGGCGATGTAGGCGCTGAGGTCGAGAACGGTGATGCCGGCCAGGGGGCCGGATGCAGACTGAACAGCTGAAGGCATGGAGAATCTCCGATCTTGTTATCAGCGCTGCAGCGAAAAGGTCGCAGCGCTACGTCGGGTCATTCTGTGAGGCGCAAGAAGGAATTAAAAACGTTTTTTACTGGTTTGAGAGTCCATAAAAACTGGACTTATCAGGCGGTCGATTCCGCGAACAGCACCTCACAGAACACCTCGATCAACCGCTCCTTGGCCGAATTGCGCTTCCACACCAGGCCGATCGGGCGGTGCAGTCCGGCGCCAGGCAGGGCGATCTGCGCCAGGCCGTCGAGCTGACCGTGCAGGGGCCGCCATTGCGGCACCAGGGACACGCCCAGCTGGCCACGGACCATGGCGGCGATGGCGTCCAGGGTGTCGATCTCGAAGCGTTCCCGGGGCTGGATACCGTTCTGCAACAGGTAACGGTCGGCCATCACGCCGCCCCAGGAGCTGCGGTGGTAGCGAATGAACGGCTCGCGGCGCAGCACCTCGTGCGCGTCCTGCTGCGCCAGCGCGAGTGGTGCCAGCACCACGAACGGCTCGTTGCGCAGCGGCCGCCAGATGAACTCCTTGGGCAGGTCGAATTGCGGCAGCACCAGCAGGGCGATATCGATATCACCCGCCACTACTCTGCGGTACAGCTCGGTCGACACGGCGGGCTCGACATGCGGATGCAGGTGCTCGTAGTTGTCGATCAGGTTGGCCAGCACTCCGGGCACCACATAGGCCATGGCCGAGCTGATGCAGCCGATGCGCAGTTCGCCGACCACGCTGTCAAGGGCGGCGATGGCGCGCAGGTCGCGGGTGCGCTGCAACAGTTCGCCAGCCGGGCCCAGCAGGGCGGCGCCGGCGGCGGTGAGCTGCATGTTGCGCCCGGCACGGCTGAGCAGAGTCTGGCCCAGCTCATGCTCCAGCGCCTTGATGCGTTGGGCTACGGCGGTGGGTGTGAGGTTGAGCTTGCGCGCGGCGGCCGCCGTGGAGCCGAGCTGTGCCACGTGCAGGAAACTGTCGAGATAGCGTGTGTCCATAGTGAATAAATTCTGGATTCTGAACCTAGAAATACGCACTTTAACTAACTTTTAAGCTTTTGCACTATGGCTCCTGCCGCCGGACCCCGTTCCGCGGTTTCCAAGAACAATGCCGGGTATGGGGGCGCAGCGCCCATCGCCAGGCGCGGTGCCACCCAGGCTTGAGGGGGCGCCGTCGAAAACACAGGTGCCCCATGCGCAGTAAATTGTTCGTCCCGGGCTCACGCCCCGAGTTGTTCGCCAAGGCCATGGCTTCGGCTGCCGACGGCATCAGCTTCGACCTCGAAGACGCCGTGGCCGAAAGCGCCAAGGCCGATGCCCGGGCTCAGCTGGCGCGCTACCTGAGCCAGGCGCCGAGCGCCGGCAAGCAATTGGTGGTGCGCATCAACGCCCAGGACTCACGCCACTACCTGGCGGACCTCGAGGCGCTGGTCGCCACCCATGTGCAGATCATCAACCTTCCCAAGGCAGAAGACCCCGAGCAGATCCTCAAGCTGGCCGATACCTTGCAGCAGCTTGAACGCCAGACTGACCGCCAGGTGCCGCTGAGCATTCTGGCCAATATCGAATCCCCTCGCGGCCTGCGTCAGGCCGCCGCCATCGCCGCCGCCCATCCCCGGGTCATGGGCTTGCAGTTGGGCTTCGCCGACCTGCTGGAGCCCCTCGGGATCGACCGCCATGCCGTCAGCGTCATCCAGCAGATCCAGCTCAGCGTGCGCCTGGCGGCCGGCGAGGCCGGCGTCGCCGCCTATGACGCCGCCTACGCGGCCATCAATCACCCCGAGGGGTATCGTGACGAAGCCGCCTATGCCCGACGCCTGGGCTTCGCGGGCAAGTCGTGCATTCACCCCTCGCAGATCGCCCTGGCCAACGCAGCCTTCGTGCCCAATGCCGATGAAATCGCCAAGGCGCAGCGCGTCGTGGCCGCCGCCGCTGACGCAGAGCGTGCTGGCGTGGGCGCCTACCAGGTGGACGGCCAGATGATCGACGCGCCGTTCGTGCGTCGCGCCCAGATGCTCCTGGCACAAGCACGGCATGCGGGGCTGTTGTCGCACTGAAGCACTACCCGCACCTTCTACAACAATAAGATGAGGTTCCCATGCACAACGTCGACACCCTGGCCGCCGCGCCGCCACAGGCTGCGCTGTTCGAACGGCTGATGAACATCCGCATCAGCTTCATCCCCTTGCCGGTCTACCTGGTACTGGTCGGCCTGGTCGTCGGCCTGCTGATCGAGCACGAGCTCAAGCCCGACCTGCCGACCATGATCGCCATCATCGGTCTGGGCGGCGCCACCTGCGGCGAGATCGGCAAGCGCCTGCCCTTCTTCGGCAAGATCGGCGGCGCGGCCATCGTCTCGGCGTTCCTGCCGTCGTACCTGGTTAGCCTGGGCTGGGTGCCCCAGGAGATCATCACGCCAGTCACCTCGTTCACCAAGTCGAGCAACTTCATTTACCTGTTCGTTTCGGCGGTGGTGGTCGGCAGCATCTTCACCATGGACCGCAACCTCATCGTCAAAGGCTTCGCCAAGATCTTCGTGCCCTTGCTGCTGGGTTCGGTGCTGGCGCTGATCGCCGGTGTCGCGGTCGGGCTGCTGTGCGGGCTGGAGCTGCGCCAGGTGCTGTTTTTCGTGATCGTGCCGGTGATGGGTGGCGGGCTGGGCGAGGGCGCGATTCCGCTGTCGGTCGGCTATGGCGAAATCCTCGGCATGGACTCCGGCAAGATCCTTGCGCAGCTGCTGCCGATCATCCTGCTGGGCAACCTCTGCGCCATCCTCGCGTGCGGCGCGCTGGATCTGCTGGGCAAGCGTTATCCGGCGCTGACCGGCAATGGTCGCTTGCAGATGGCGGAAAACGCCGACATCCAACCTGCCGACGAACCGACCCAAGCGCAGTTCGACGGCCATACGGTCAATCAAGTGATCGCCGCTGGCATGTGCGCCATCACCCTGTATCTGGCCGGGGTGCTGCTGCATGCACTGTTCGGGCTGCCGGGGCCGGTGTGCATGCTGTTCCTCGCCGTGCTGCTCAAACTGGCCAACATCATTCCAGCGTCGTTGGAAAGCGGCGCGCGTGTGCTGTTCCAGTTCTTCACCACCTGCGTGACCTACCCGTTGTTGTTCGCCAACTCCATTGCCGTCACCCACTGGAGCGAGCTTACCGCGGCGCTGCATATCGGCAATGTGCTGACCATCGCCACCACGGTGTTGACCCTGGTGCTGACCGGGTTGGTGGTGGCGCGGCGGCTGAACATGTACCCCATCGATACCGCCATCGTCAACGGTTGCCACAGCGGCCTGGGCGGCACCGGGGATATCGCCATCCTGACGGCGGCCAATCGCATGCAGCTGCTGCCGTATGCGCAGATATCGACGCGTATCGGTGGGGCGATCACGGTGATGGGGGCGTTGTTGATTCTGGCGAATATGGCGCCCGCCGGGTGAGTGCGGGCAGACCGTTGATCACATCTCAAGCGTCCGTGCCCTTCACCGGCCAAGACTGAACTAGCCTGAAACACCCGCCCACCGTTCGCCTTTCCCCCATCAGAACACCGTGCGGGAAGGAGACCGGCATGGCTGTCTACAACGTGAAAGACTACGGCGCCAAAGGCGACGGCAGCAGCAACGACACGGCGGCGATCCAGGCCGCCATCGACGCGGCGGCAGCCAGCGCAGGCGGGCAGGTGTACCTGTCCAGTGGTACGTACAACGTCAGCGCTACCGCGGCCGGCAGTGCCCTGCAGCTCAAGGCCTTGACCGCGCTGGCCGGCGATGGCATCGGCCAGACGATCATCAAGCTCGCCAATGGCTCCGCTGGGGCGACCTCGGTGGTGCAGGGCGCGGGTGATGCCATCGGCGTCAGCGGCTTGACCATCGACGGTAATCGCGCCCACAACAGCGGCACGGTGCAGGGCTGGGTCAGTGGCGACAGCGACGGCGTGACCCTGAGCGCTGTCGAGGTGGTCAATGCCAGTGGCGATGGATTCGATCTGCGCAGCGTGGGGCATCGATTCAGCGTGAGCGACAGCATCGCCCGCTTGAACTGGGGCGCAGGCTTTCGCGCCGATGGCCAGGTCGACAGCTTCATCCATGATTCCCTTGCGTCCGGCAATAGCGAAAGCGGTTACGACCTGGGCGGCGAGCTCAAGGTGCTCGACAGCGATGCCATCGCCAACGGCGTGGACGGCTACGTCCTGCGCGAGGGCGATAGCAGCGCCGCTGCCACCAGCCGTATCCTCATCGATGGCGGCAGCGCCGTGGGCAACACCAACAATGGTGTCGACGCGGTGCTGGTGCATGGCTTCCAGATCAGCGCGATGGACATTCACGACAACCTCGTTGACGGCATCCTCAGCGATGCAAGCAGCGACGGTGTGATTATCTCGAACCAGGTGTACGGCAACGACTACGACGAGTTTTCCTATTCCGAAATCGAGATCAGTGGCTGGACGGGCAACCCCGTCACCACGGCGAACAACGTGACCGTCCGCCACAACGTGGTGACCGGCGGCCACAACAGCTATTACGGCATCACCGTCGCGGTCGACACCGGTGATTACAACGCCGTGACCGATAACATCATCAGCCAGACCGTCCTGCCGGTCGTGGTGGTCGGCGAACACAGCGTCAAAGGCAATAACGTCGCCTTCGTCCGCCTGTATGGCACCGACCATGCCGACACCCTCAACGGCAGCGTAGCCCGCGACCAACTCGTTGCTGGCGCTGGCAATGACCAGCTGAACGCCGGCGCCGGCGCCGATGTGCTCGATGGTGGCCGCGGCATAGACCTGCTGACCACCGGTGGCGGCGCCGACGTGGTGCGCTTCGCCGCCCTGACCGACAGCTACCGCGATGCCAGCCACAGCTACGCCGACCGAATCACCGACTTCGACGTCACCAGCGACCGTCTCGATCTCACGGCCCTGGGCTTCAGCCACCTGGGCAACGGCCATGGCGATACCCTGCGCCTGAGCTACGACCAGGCGCTGGATCGCACCTATCTCAAGCATCTGGACGTCGACGCGGCGGGCAATCGCTTCGAAGTGGTGCTGCTCGGAGATCATCGCGACTTCACCGAGGCCAATCTGCAGCAACTGTCCGAAGGCACGGCGGCGGCCGATTCACTGAGCTGTTCGACGCTCGCCGATTCCCTTTACGGCGCTGGCGGACGCGACACGTTGCAGGGCCTTGGCGGCGATGACCGGCTGTATGGCGACGGTGGTGGCGACCGTCTGCAGGGCGGCACCGGTGCCGATACCTTCGTCTATCGCGAGCTGAGCGACAGCCTGCGCTCCAGCGCCGCTGGCGGCACTGCAGGGCGCGATACCGTGACGGATTTCGATGCCAGTCTGGGCGATCAGCTCGACGTTTCGGCGCTGGGCTTCACTGGCCTGGGCGACGGCCACGGGCACACGCTCAAGGTCAGCGTCAGTGCCGACGGCGAGAAGACCGTGCTCAAGTCCCTGGAGCAGAACCCGCAAGGCGAGCATTTCGAGATCCTGCTGTCGGGGGATCATCAGTTCGAGCTGTCCCAGGACAGCATCCTCTTCGCTCAGCCCTTGGGTACCCTGCCCAGCGTGCTGCCGACCTGGCTCGATCACAATCTCTATGGCACCGCTGGCCGCGATACTCTCACCGGTGACTCCGCCGACAACTGGATTCGCGCAGGGGAGGGTAACGACCACCTCGATGGCGGTGTCGGCGACGATACGTTGATCGGCGGTGGTGGCGCGGATGTCATGAACGGCGACACTGGTGACGACACCTTCGCCTATACCCACGTCAGTGACAGCTTTCGCCAGGGCAGCTCGGTGTTCGCCGACACCATCAATGGGTTTTCGGTGTACGACGACCGCCTGGATTTTTCCGCGATGGGCTATACCGGGCTCGGCGCTGGGCACGGCGATACGTTGAAGCTGGTGCAGGATTCCGGCCGCACCTTTTTGCGCGATCTGGATGCGGATGCGCAGGGGCGGTTGTTCGAGGTGCGCTTGAGCGGGGATTTGAAGGAGCATCTGGGCGCGGACAATTTTGTCTTTGCCGGGGCGGCGAATGTCGAGCCGCTGCAGCTGCTGGGCGTGGCGGGTGAGCATGTTGCTTGAGTGGGCGAGTGCGAGACTACTTAGCGAGTTGCAGCGGTTCGCGGCTCTACGAATAGGGGCCGCGGTGCGCAGGTTAGCGGAACGTGAATCAAGAAAAACTGCAAACCAAGGTCTCTCGCACATAGCCGCCAAAATGGCAATGCGCCCCCAAAAAAACGCTCGCTATGGTGATTTAGGTGCTCGTCCGCCCGAATTTCGCATGCTGTCAAATCTGGTCGTTGAGTGACTGGTGGTCGGGGACGTCACGCGGGATGAGGAGGGAGATCAAAGGGTATGGTTCAGGCCGCAAAGCTTGCGATTTATGGATTTGAGGTGATGATCTGGCTGCGTATTGATCAGCGTATGGCCCTGAACCGATGTTGAACAGACTCATCCACTTTGACGAAACCTCATTTCAGGAAGACGGTGCAGTGTAGGAAAGATCTGACCGATGTCGCATTCTGAAATAAATTTAACTCAATGATTTAAAAGGTTTTTAATCCGTTTTTACAACTGCAATAAGTGTTATCGTTTCCGGTCTTCTCCTCTGCATTTACCATCCCCTCCCTCGGAATCGCGCCCCTGTGCGCCGCCGTTCATAACAACACCCTTGCCATGATTTATGCGGTCCAGATCGCCCAGTCGTACATCTCTACAAGGATAGAAACGGCCATGCGACGTCAGCCATATCTACGTTTCATGCGCACCCACCATTGAGACTTTCTCATGAATGATCTTTTCGAAACCCTCGAACTATGCAAACGACTCAACGCCAGCTACAAACCCGCGCTGAGCAACAGCCCCGCCGTCGATTGCACCCGCCGCTTCGAGCTCTTACCGCTACGCTACGCCGCCATCGGCGGCAGCCCGGCCTTGCGCGCCCGCCTGCCGCAGCTGCCTGGCCATTTGAAACCCTTTCAGGACGTCGGCGAGCTGACCGAGTCGAGCTACGCCATCCGCCCATTGCGCGAAGGCTTCCTCTATCTGCTGGTCAAACGCAGAAGCGAACCCGCCCACCAATGGCACAGTGCCTGGCGTATCGCCCCGAACGGCTCGCTCCTGTACATCAGCCCCGATCAGCCCTGGGAACCGGTGCCAAGCGCGGCGACCCTGGACGAGATCATTCGCGGCCAAGGCTGGACCATCACACTGTACGACCTGGACGACATCGAAGAACTGCGTCCGCTCTATAGTCCGTCACCCCTGACGGCACGCATGCTCGACAATTATCGTCTGCTCGACGATGGCTACCGCTCAACCTTGCAGTCGATCGACATCGAACGATTCATCCAACCCTCCGATGCACCGCCGCAGCCTCATGTGCTCAAGCACGATCAGCTGTCGTGGATCGCCGATTTCAAAGCGCAAAACGATGCGCCGCTGCAGGTTCTGCTCGGCTCGCAACCCTTCAACACCGACCAGATCGTTTCGATGAGCGCCTCCCATCACGCGTTGATGCCCGAGGTCGGCAAGATCAAGCCGCGCGGCGCCGCCATCGTGATCGAGGATGCAATCGGCATCACTCAGGAACTCAATGCCTGGCGCAACGCGGCGATCGACGACGTACGCACACAGTGGCTGCAACGTTCGGTGGAGCCCGGCGTCGACAATGAACGCAAGTTGCTGGTCGCGCAGTCTTTTCTCGAAGTGGAAAAGATGTACCCGGAGATGGTCTCAGAGCAGATCGTCAAACGTCAGGTCATGGCCGAAACCATTCGCCTGCAACCGCAGATGCCGCTGGAGATATATGCTTTTTCCGATATAGCGCGAAAGGCCGACGAAGAACACGACGCACGCATGAAGCCGCACCTGGAGCAATTCGAGCGCGAGACCAGAAAACACGTAGAAGCTCGTCTGAAGGCCGGGGAGTTCAAGGACAAGTTCGACAAGAAGTACGGCACGCTGGTCGATATCAAAGGCATGCACGATCAACTCGACTACTTCGACCAGGTCCTGACACAAGCTGAAGCCCTCGCGGACACCCGGGCCAGCGACCATGTCTATTGGGCACGCAGCGAGCGCTTGCTCAGAGCGCTGGAGCATTACGACAGCACCGACCTGATCAGCGGCCTGGCGTTCGCCGAACAGACCGGCCGCTGCATCATCGGCATGGAACTGTGTGTAGCGGGTTCGACCTTGCTGGATCAATGGTGGCGCGGCGATCCGGCCAGTCCGAATAATCTGGCGATGCGCGGGATCACGGCCAATCAGGATGATATTCGGGAGGAAGTAGCGGCCTTGATCGAGACGGCGAAAACGCAGCCGGTTAAGAGTTCGTCAGTGGAAATTCCAGCAGCGATTACCGGTCGGGCACATGCCGTGGCGAGTGCATTCGGACGTATCAATACCCTGTATGAACAACTGCAAAGCCAAAATGCATCGGCCAGCGTTGGTTTATATGCGTGGTATACCGCGTTAGGCCGCCAGGTCTTGCGCACTTCGGCGCCCAATAGCATGGATCATGTTTTGCACCATGGGCTACGTTGCATACTGATGGCTACGGTGCATAAAAACGCGCTGGACGTACGCTTGTCCGAAGCTGCGCTGGCTGGCCAGATGCCGGATCGGCAGCGTGTCGGCAGACCCGTTGCGCGTTATTTGGATCAAGCCTGGGCACAAGCGCTGATGCAGGCTCACACCAGTGATTTCTATAAAGTCCGAGCCGCCGCGCTGGTCTTGCTGCTCGAAGGGATGTTGGCCGCGTTCAAGTCAACGGAACTACCGAACGGCGATGCGAGGGTCAAAGCCCAAATGGTCGCGGCGGGTCTGACCACAGTGGCTGCCGGCATCGAACTTGGCGCCACCTATGTTGAGCAGGCGCTTACTCGTTATGGGCCGAATAGCGTAACCGGCAGAGGGGCGGAAGTCGTTTTAGGGCGGTTAAAGCTCTGGGGCGCTACCTTCGCAGGGGTAGGTGGCATGATCTTGGCCTGGTGGGATTTAACAGACGGAATTCAGCACCGCCGACAACCGCAAGGAGGCAATAAACATCGGTCAAAAACATTGAGTTCAGCATATTTCACCCGAGCAATAGCAACTGTAGCGCTGTCTGCCGCGGAGATTGGGACTGCGATAGCTATAGCTAAACCGTTGTTCGATCACATGGCGAAAAGCGCCGGTACCCCATTTGTACGTCGCCTCGTCTTGGGGATGAGCCGGGTTGCCGGCAGTTTAGGCACTCAAGTTGCTAGACTGATTCTCGCTCGAATAGTCTTCGGGGCTTTCTGGGTTGGACTTACCCTTAGCTTTATTATTTGGATTTTGGATGATGATGTTTTAGAGAGATGGTGCAAGCGCTCTACTTATAGGCTTGGCCTCGGCGTAGATCCGCATCCCGAGGAAAACGAGTTGCCAGAACTTTTCGCCGCATTGAGCGGGGTGGCTTGATGTATTTAATGGAGTGGGGGTGGTGGCAGCTTCAGAAAATGTCTGCGGTCGAAATAGAGAAGTCAGATGCTGCGACCTCTCCGACCAACAAACTTCTCGAAGAAGATTTCTATGAGGGCGATTTTGAGGTTGAGCAGCACTTTATCTCAGTGAGCGATAATCCTCGCACACGGGGCTGTGTGTTTCTGCTCAATGACATTCACATGGAGATGCGCTGCGGAGGCTCAGAGGAAAAACGGGGGTTAATAACCTTGATGACCCTTGGTGGGCTTGGTCCAATAGCCAACGCATGGGGACAGATCACCTACAGCTTTATTCATGAGGATATCATACAGCCCGATATCCGATCGCTAGTATCGCTTCTACTTACTCTGTATATGTTATCTATAGGGGCGGCAATTGCTTATCTTTATACCAAGTATGGCTTAAAATTTACCCGTCTCGAATTATTTACCAGTCGCCACCTCCTGATTCGCTTCAATCGAATAACCCAGCAAGTCCACCTCCACCGACCAAAATACTGCGGCGGCATCGTCACCTTCCCATGGAAAGCAACGGGCAGCACCGCCATTGATCCCGCCGAAGATGCGCTAAGCGCCGGAATGCGATTGGGCCTGGTGTGGCACCCGAGCCGCACCGGTCTCCCGCACATGGAAATGGCATTAGTCGGCAAACTGGGCCAAGGCGGCAGCGAACTACGTGACGAATGGGAGTTCATCCGCCGTTACATGGAGGACGGCCCTGAATCCATACCCCGCCCGCGCATCAGTACTCACCTGCCATCGCCCATCCAAGCATTCTCCGCCCAGTTCGAAGGGATCGGCCGTTTCGTCCGCAACAGCGGACGGCCAATGAAACTGGCGCTGCTGTTGATCTCGCCCATCTTCGTCATCATCGGCACCGCGCACTGGGTTAGCTTGATGCTGTGCTGGCGCCCCCGCTGGCCGAAGATCATCCGCGAAGCAGGAATGCCCGGCAAACCCATCCCCCCCGTGACCACGCTGGATGACTACCCATCGGAAACCCACGAACGGCTGCTCGCCAACGCAGACCGCTACAAACTCAAACCTGGCGAACGTCCCGTTAAGGAAACTCGCTCAGGATTTCGTCGGGTGCCGAAGGCAAAGAAGGTAGCCAGCCAATGAACCGACCGCTTTCGTCGACGGTAGAATGCACGCCGCAGCAAATGCGTTCGGTCGTATCAACACCCTTTATGAACATCTGCAAAGCCAAAGTGCAACGCCCAGTATCGGCCTGTATGCGTGGTACACCGTGCTCGGCAGACAAGTGCTGCGTACAGCTGCCCCCAACAGCATGGACCGCGTGCTGCATCACGGGCTGCGGTGGATGCTGATCGCCTCGGTCAGCGAAAAGGCGGTCGGTGTGCGCCTGACCGACGCCGCCCGCAGTGACAAGATCTTGAACTCGAATCGCACCCATCGCCAGGCCACCTACTTTCTGGACAAGGCGTGGGCGCAAAGCGTGATGGGCGCTCACAAGAGTGATTTTTACAAGGTTCGGGTATCTGCGTTGCTGTGCCTGCTCGAGGGAATGCTGATCGCATTCAAGGCTCGCAAGCTGCCCGAGGGCGACGCCCGAATGATCAGCGAACTGACGGCAATGGGCTTCACGATGGCAGGGGCCGGTTTCGAGTTAGGCGCAAGCTATGTGGATCAGGTGATCGCGCGGTCGGGGGCGAATAACTTGACGGGTAGAGGGGCGGAGGTCGTATTGGGGCGGTTGAAGCTTTGGGGAGCTGGGCTTGCGGGGGTGGGAGGGATGGTTTTTGCTTGGTGGGATTTTGCGGATGGAGAGCGGCATCGTAAAGAACTCATAAATATTAGTTACAACCAACCTACAAACCGTACCGAAACATTAGCAACTGCATATTATGCCCGTGCGATGGCAACTGTAACGCTATCATTAGCGGAGATGGGGACGGCCATAGCAATTGCCAAACCTTTTTTTGATTACCTGGTAAACAAAACAAAGACCAGACTCTTTCAGGTATTGGCCTCCGGCCTAAGCCACCTTGGCGGAAAGCTAGGGACTCAAGTGGCACGTTTAATACTTGCACGAATCGTACTGGGTGCTTTTTGGATCGGGTTGACCGTCACATTGATAATTTGGATTTTAGACGACGACGCACTGGAAAAATGGTGCAAGGCGTCTGTTTATAGGCTAAATCGTGGCATGTCTATCTACCCAGAAGACGAAGAGCTACCTACGCTTTTTGCCGCATTGAAAGGGGTCATCTAATGTATCTCATGGAATGGGGTTGGTGGTGGCTGCAGAGGATGTCAGCTGCCGAGCGGGAGGAATCAGACTCCACGACGTCGCCACGAAACAAGCACCTTGAGAAAGATATCTATGAAGGAGATCTGGATACTGAACAGCACTTCAATTCTGTAAGTAATAGCCCTCAAGCGCGAGGTCCTGTATTTGCGCTAAATAACGCATACATGGAAATGCGCTGCGGTGGCTCAGAAGAGAAAAGAGGGTTCATTACTTTTTTTGTCCTCGCAGGACTAGTCCCCATGGTAAATTCATGGATGAGCATAACCTATACATTCATGTGTCTAAATATTATCCGGGCACCTGACTTTAGCGTGGTAACGATCATGCTAACCATGTTCATGCTATTGATAGGTTCCGTTGTTTCTTACTTGTACATAAAATATGGATTCCACATTACACGCCTCGAATTACTTACCAGTCGTCACCTTCTAATCCGTTTTAACAGAATAACCCAGCAGGTCCACCTCCACCGACCAAAATACTGCGGTGGCATCGTCACCTTCCCATGGAAATCAACGGGCAGCACCGCCATTGATCCAGCTGACGACGCGTTAAGCAATGGGATGCGATTAGGCCTGGTGTGGCACCCGAGCCGCACCGGTCTCCCGCACATGGAAATGGCACTAGTCGGCAAACTGGGCCAAGGCGGCAGCGAGCTACGTGACGAATGGGAGTTCATCCGCCGCTATATGGAGGACGGCCCTGAATCCATACCCCGCCCGCGCATAAGTACTCATCTGCCATCCCCGATCCAGGCATTTTCCGCCCAATTCGAAGGCATCGGCCGTTTCATCCGCAACAGCAGGTGGCCAATCAAACTGGCGCTGCTGTTGATCTCGCCCATCTTCGTCATCATCGGCACCGCGCACTGGGTCAGCTTGATGCTGTGCTGGCGCCCACGCTGGCCGAAGATCATCCGCGAAGCAGGAATGCCCGGCAAACCCATCCCGCCCGTGACCACGCTGGATGACTACCCACCGGAAACCCACGAACGGCTGCTCGCCAACGCTGACCGCTACAAACTCAAACCTGGCGAACGGCCTGTAAGGACAATTCGTCCACGCTCTCGCCGAGCATCGACCTCCAACAAGGATAAAAGTCAATGAAATAGGTCGATTCCTTCAGCTGCTAGCACGAGTGTCTCTACATAGCCAAGGCAGGGCGGTGTTCCAATCCCACCACCTTGCCCGCGGAATGACTAATTTTCTTGTTGGTTTCTCCATCACTCCTCCAACAACCCCGCCACCGCCCGCAACGCCAACCCATACCCCTTGGCCCCCATCCCGCAGATCACCCCATCCACCACCGTCGACATGATCGAATGCCGATGCAGTTCATCCCTTGCATGAATATTCGACAAATGCAACTCCACCACCGGCGCCTCTATCAGCTTCAGCGCATCCAGCACCGGGATCGAATGAAACGACAACCCCGCCGGATTGATGATCAGCGGCGCGCCGCATTCGAACGCCTCCTGAATCCAGTCGACCATCACGCCCTCGTGATTGGTCTGGCGGAATTCGCAGCTCAGGTCCAGGCTATCGGCCGTGCGCTCGCACAGCTGCTGAATCTGCGCCAGGGTGGTGTGGCCGTAGATATGCGGCTCGCGGCGTCCGAGGGTGTTGAGGTTGGGGCCGTTGAGGATGTACACGGTCTTCATCATGGCTGCTCGACGATGGTGGAGGTGGACAGGTTCAGGGGGGTGGCGGGTGCCTGCTCGGTGACGCGATCAAGGTCGACGCCGCGGGTTTCCGGGCCGATGGCGATCATCGCCAGGGACAGCAGATTGATCACCGCGCACAGGCCCACCAGCGGCCAGGGCGAGTTGCCCGATTGGCTCATGAGCCACACCGCGACCATCGGCATCGGCCCGCCGACCAGCAGATTGGCGCCAGTGTAGGCCAGGGCCGAGCCGGAGTAGCGCACCTGGGTGGGGAAGGCTTCGGCGAAGGCCACCGGCTGGATGCCGCTCTGAAATTGGGTGAAGCCGAGGAACAGGCCCATGATCGCCATGATGGCGACGGTGTTGCGGGTGTCGAGAATCGGGAAGTACACCAGCATGATCGCCAGGGTCATGCATGAGCCCAGCATCAAGGCTTTGCGCCGGCCCCAGCGGTCCGACAGGTAGCCGCCGGCCAGGGCGCCGACGATGGCGCAGAGGTTGGCGACCATCAGCGCGCTGAAGCCCAGCGACTGGCTCAGGCCCAGGTGCTTGGTGAGGTAGCTGAGGGTGAAGATCACGATCAAGTAGAACAGCGCCGCCGGCGAGCAGAAGAACAACATCAGGCGCAGGATGGCCTTGCGATGGCTGCCCAGCGCTGCCTTGAGCGGGCTGCGTTCCTTCTTGATCGGGGTTTGCTTGAGCGCCACGAAGGCCGGAGTTTCATCGACCTTGAGGCGGATGAAGATGGCCACCAGCACCAGCACGAAACTCATCACGAAGGGGATGCGCCAACCGAAGCTCTCGAACTGCTCGGCGCTGAGCAGCCCGGCCAGCGTAAGCAGCACGGCGTTGGCGAGGATCTGGCTGAGCGGCGAGCAGATGCCCAGCAGCCCGGAGTAGCGGCCGCGGCGATCAGGGCTGGCGTGTTCCAGCGCCATCAGTTGTGCGCCAGTGGATTCGCCGCCGAGGGCGAAGCCCTGGATGATGCGCAGCACCACCAACAGGATGGGAGCCCATACGCCGACCTGGTTGTAGGTGGGCAACAGGCCCATCAGCACCGAGGCCAGGCCCATCAGCGTCACCGTGGCGAGCATCAGGCGCCGACGGCCGAGTTTGTCGCCCAGGTAGCCGCAGGTGATCGCCCCCAAGGGGCGCGCCGCCAGGCCGACGCCGAAGGTCGCGAGCGAGGCCAGCAGGCCGGCGGTAGGCTCCATGGCCGGGAAGAACAACTTGGGCAGGATGGTCGCGGACACGGCGCCGTAGAGGGTGAAGTCGAACCACTCCAGGGCCGTGCCGAGGGTGGCGGCGGTCACGGCCTTGCGCGACATGCGCGAGTCGTGGGGTGTTGCGGACGAAGTGCTCATGCTGGGCCTCGTTATTGTTGTTATGACGGTGACGATAGCGGCGCTGGGCGGGCTGTCGACCTGAGTAGACAGTACGCCTGCGAGAGTAGA
Organism: Pseudomonas sp. GW821-FHT01A09; assembly: GCF_058986725.1. Lineage (NCBI taxonomy): Bacteria > Pseudomonadati > Pseudomonadota > Gammaproteobacteria > Pseudomonadales > Pseudomonadaceae > Pseudomonas > Pseudomonas sp. GW821-FHT01A09. The sequence continues at coordinate 16,671 of NZ_JBYSWB010000028.1, read as the reverse complement.
ATATAATTATCGAAAACCCGATAAATCGATAAGCCCGCCTTATAGCAGAGCCTCATGGAACTACGACATCTGAAGGCCTTCACCGCAGCGGCCGAGCTGCAGCATTTCAGCCGCGCCGCCGAGCAGCTCGGCGTCGCGCAACCTGCGCTGAGCCAATTGATCCGCACCCTCGAGCAAGAACTGGGGCTGGTGCTGTTCAAGCGCCAGAACCGCGGCGTGGTGCTGACGGCCGCGGGCCATGCCTTTGCCCCGCATGCCCGCCAGGCCATAGCCTCGAGCGATCTGGCGGTGGCGGCAGCGCGCCAGGCCCGGCGAGGTGAGGTCGGCGAGATCAAGCTTGGCTATCACTCCGCCTTGCTGGAGCCGAACCTGCCGCAACTGCTGCGCCATTACTTCACCGCGTTCCCAGGGGTGCAGGTATCACTGGTGGACGCTGGCATCCGTGCGCAGTTCGAGCAGTTGCTGGGCCATGAGCTGGACCTGGGCTTCGCCCGGGTGTTCAAGGATCACCTGCCCGAACGCCTGCGCACCCACAGGTTCAGCCAGTGCCCGTTGGTGCTGCTGGTGCCGGACAACCATGGCCTGATGGACGGCTTCAGTGGTGAGCTGGCGAGCCTGCGTGGCGAGCGCTTCGTGTTCCTCCAGGACCCGACCGGCATCGGCCTGACCTCCCATACCCTGCAAGCGTGTCGACAGTATCAGCTGCACCCTCAGGACATCCTCCATGTGCCTTCGCTGATGAGCATCCCCGGGCTGGTGGCGGCGGGGATCGGCATCAGCATCGTGCCCCAGACCCTGGCGCAACTGAGCATGCCGGGCGTGCATTTCATCGAGCTGCCGCAGCCGGAGATGGTCAGCGAGCTGTCGCTGATTTCCCGTATCGATGAGCGATCCAGTGCGGTGATGCACTTCATTGCCGAGGCACATGGATGGGGGTAGGGCTTCAGAGTCCCTGACTGCCCCGAATCAACTCATAGGCCTTCTGCAACAGCGCGTTCACTTTTATCCATCTGGGACCTTTACCGGATCAGGTCCAGCAAAAATAAAGGCAGTTTCAATATTGCAATAGATTTATTTGTAAGTAATGTAAAGACTGGATGATGGTTGATTCGTAAGTTGTGTAAATCCACAGTTCGAAACGCCTATCATTTGGGTGCGGAAATATTTTTTATCATTTTAATGCTTTCGGATTTTCCATGGTTTGATAACTTTCGGCATCGGAGCTTACTCGGGCGTGTGGCGAAATCTTGTGAGCGTTCGATAGATTTAGAGAGAAATAATATGGCAACGGATTTGATCCGAAACAGCTTGTTTTTTGAACTTGAAATTCTACGGCGGCATGATGTTCAATACGGCAGGGTCTTGAATTATCGGTCTTGGGGTATCCTGTGGTTGTTCTTGTGGCAATGATAATAATTGTAATGGCAGCGACCTTTATGTGTTGGGAAGGTTGCACTCGAAAGGCGAAGGTCGTTGGTGTGATGATGCCCGAAAGCGGAATGCTGCGAATTGTATCTGGTGGAGTCCGTGTGATTACCGAAGGGGGTACTGTGGACGGTCAGGATGGGATAAGGAGCTATCCACTATTTGCTGTCTCGAACCGACGAGCCAGAGCATCCGGTGAAACTCGGCAAAAAATCGTCAGTGGCTTCAGTCAAAGGTGGATTCCTTATGTCTAATGATTGGTATGAGGCGCTATTGACCGCTTTTAGAATAGCGATTGCTTTAGCGGTGTTACACGGATTGTATTGGCTGTTATGCAGGCTGCGAAAAAGAACCTACGATGGCAGGAAGAGCGTGATTGTTTTTTATATTTTAATGATGCTGTCTTCCTGCGTTGCCAATCTCACCAGGGCTTAACGGCATTGATGTCCTTGGGCTCGTGTGCATTACCTCCGCCGATCCAACGCCTACAAACCCTGACTGCCCCGAATCAACTCATACGCCTTCTGCACCAGCGGATTCACCGCATTGCGCCGCACCCACAGGTAATAAGTCACGTCCGGCAGGCGCGGCAAGCCATCGCTCTCGCCGAGCACGCGCATGTCCGGGCCGACCATCTCCATGCTCCGTGCCGTCACGCCCAGCCCGGCCCGCACCGCCGCCTTGATGCCGATCAGGTTCGACGCCAGATACGCCTGGCGCCAGGCGATGTCGTGTTCCTCCAGGGCCTCCAGCGCAATGCGCCGGTAGATGCTCGGTTCATCCACCAGCACCAGCGGCAGGGGTTGCAGTGGGTCGTGCTGATACTGCGCCGCGCAGATCCACCACACCGGCGAGGTGCGCAGCGCGAAGCCCTGCAGGGCGGGATCGGTGCGCGTGGAGATGATCATGTCGACCTTGCCGCGGTGCAGGTCGTCCATCAGGAAGGGGCTGCGCCCGACGTCGATTTCCAGCCGCAGGTTGGGCGCCGAGCGGGCGATATGGCTGAGGATCGGCGGCAGTATGGTGTCGGCGATGTCGTGGGGCGAGCCGATGCGCAGCATGCCGCTGAGGCTGTTGTCGCGCAGGCGATCGAGGATGTCGTCGTTGAGCGCGAGCATCTGCCGGGCATGGCGCAGCAACTGGCGGCCGGCCTCGGTCAGAGCTTTCTGGCGGCCTTGTTTATGGAACAGGCTGACGCCGATCTGCTGTTCCAGGCGTTGCATGTGCTGGGTAACGGACGATTGCGTGCGCCCCAGGTGCTGCCCGGCCGCGCCGAAACTGGCTTGGTCGGCCACGGCGACGAAGGTTCGCAGGAGTTCGAGTTCAAGGGTCGATTGGGTCATGGTCGTTGTCGCTACGCCGGTTCAAAGCACCACAAAGGTTAAGGGTTCCAAGCGAAAGCATTAAAAATCATTATGTATTTCGAAGTAAAGCGCCTTGGCGATAAAGATTGAGTCCCGTGTTTACGTCGATTTAAGCCAAGTCGCGCTGGCCGCTGATTTTTAAGTTATAACAATATTAGATATTTGAATTTCCTTACCTCACGCCAACTCCCTAGCATGCCCCACCATTGCGCCGCCTTTTGCGGCAGGTAAGGGGAATTCATCATGTCGTTACCGTTCAAGGCTCGTACGCAGGTGTTGGGTGCGCTGGTCGCTGCCGTGACGCTGAGCGTCAGCGTGACTGCCCATGCCGATGCCACGCTGGACAAGATCCAGGAGCGCCACAAGGTGGTGGTGGGTGTGCTGCTCTCGGGCGGGCCGTTCGGGGCGATCGATCCCGCGACCCAGAAGCCCGTCGGGCTCAATGTCGACATGGCCAACGACCTGGCACGCCAGCTGGGCGTCGAGGTCGAGCTGGTCTCGGTATTGCCGGCCAACCGCGTGCAGTTCCTGCAACAGGGCAAGGTCGATCTGCTGATCGCCAACATGGAATGGACCGCCGAACGCGACAAGATTCTGGGCCATGTGCCGACGCCGTTCTACACCGTGGGCGGTACCGCACTGGTACGCGCCGACAGCCCGTATCACGCCTGGGCCGACCTCAAGGGCCAGCCGGTGTGCATCTCCCAAGGCAGCAGCTACATCCCGGCGATCACCCAGCTGGGCGGCGAGCTCAAAGCCTTCAAGGGCTCGGCCGAATCGCTGCTGGCATTTCGCGGCAACAACTGCGTGGCTGCCGTTCACGACGCCACGCTGATCAACCCGCTGCTGGCCCGTGGCGATGAATGGCAGGGCTACCGCGCGATCACCCCAGAGCTCAACCCGGCCCCCTCGGTGATTTGGACCCGCCCCGGCGAAACCGACACCCAGGCGCGCCTCGACCCGATCGTCAAAGGCTGGCACCGCAGCGGCTGGCTGATCGAACACGAGAGCAGCAATCACATCACCCCGGCCTCGCCAACGCTGGTCAAGCTGCATAAAGAGCTGAGCGCCGAAGGCGCCTGATCACTCCCTTAAGGACCTGATGATGAAAACCCCAATCGCCGCCGCCCTCGCAGTGCTCTGCGGCCTGAGCCTGAGCGTCGCCCACGCCGATGCCACCCTCGACAAGATCCAGCAACGTCAGCAGATCAGCGTGGGCGTGATGCTCACCGGCGCGCCATTCGGCACCATCAACCCGCAGACCCGCGAGCAGGAAGGCTACAACGTCGAACTCGCCAAGGAGTTGGGCAAGCGCCTGGGCGTGGCCACCGAGACGGTCTCGGTGCTGGCCCCCAACCGCGTGCAGTTTCTGCAGCAGGGCAAGGTCGATGTGCTGATCGCCAACATGCAGTACACCGACGAGCGCGCGCAGATTCTCGACTACGTCCCGACCCCTTATGAGCAGGTCGGCGGCGCCGCGATCATCCGCAAAGGTGCCGGCATCAAGAGCTGGGCCGACCTCAAGGGCAAGCCGGTGTGCGTGTCCCAGGGCAGCAACTTCATCGAGCCGCTGCAACAACAGTACGGCGCGCAGATCAAGGCTTTCCGTAGCCAGTCCGAGTCGCTGCTGTCGTTGCGCGGCAACGGCTGCGTGGCCGCGGTGCACGTCAGCCCGACCATGCATGGCCTGCTCGACAACGCCGAATGGGCCGATTACGAAATCCCGCTGCCCACCGACCTGATTCCGTCCGACTCGGTGATCTGGGTGCGCAAGGGCGAGCACGACACCCAGGCGCGGATCGACGCCATCGTGCGTGACTGGCACCGCTCCGGCTGGCTGATCGAGCTGGGCAACCGCACCGGCATGCATCCTTCGGCGGCGCTGCTGGCCCTGCACGAAAAATACAAGGACGCCGCGCCATTGCAGGCAGCTGCGCAATGAGTTTGTTCGCCACCCTGCAAGCGCTGCTCGGCGAGCGCTACGTGCAAGCCGACGACAGCAGCTTCTCGGTCCTGAGCGACAAGCACCGCCAGTACCATGGCCGGGTCGCCGCCATCGTCCATCCAGGCTCCACCGAAGAGGTGGCCGCCGTGGTCCGCGCTTGCGTGGCCTACTCGGCGCCGGTGGTGGTGCAGGGCGGCAACACTGGCTTGATGGCCGGCGCCACGCCGGACGACAGCGGCCGCTCGGTGCTGCTGTTGCTCGACCGCATGAACCGCATTCGTGAGGTCGATACCGATAACGACACGCTCACCGTCGAAGCCGGTTGCATCCTCGCCAATGTCCAGACCGCCGCCCGCACGGCCGGGCGCCTGTTCCCCTTGAGCCTGGGCGCCGAAGGCAGCTGCACCATCGGTGGCAACCTCGGTACCAACGCCGGCGGCACCGGGGTGCTGCGCTATGGCAACACCCGCGAGCTGACCCTGGGCCTGGAAGTGGTCACCGCCGAAGGCCAGATCTGGCACGGCCTGCGTGGTCTGCGCAAGGACAACACCGGCTATGACCTGCGCGACCTGTACATCGGCAGCGAAGGCACTCTGGGCGTCATCACCGCCGCCACCCTCAAGCTGTTTCCGCTGCCGGAATCGCGCTGCACCGCCTTCGTCGCCTTCCCGGACCTGGCCGCGGCGGTGGGCTTTCTGTCCCATGCCCGCAGTGGTTTCGGTGCCAGCCTGACGGCGTTCGAATTGCTCTCGGCGGCCTGCCTGACCCTGCTGCAACAGCAGTTTCCCGACGCGGTGCTGCCGTTCGGTGAACGCTCGCAGCCCTGGTACGCCCTGATCGAGCTGTCCCATCCGCAAGCCGAAGACAGCGCCCGCACGCTGTTTGAAGCAGTGCTCGGCAGCGCGCTGGAAAGCGAACTGATCGCAGACGCGGTGATCGCCCAGAGCCTGGCCCAAAGCGAGGCCATGTGGCAGCTGCGCGAGAACATGAGCGAGGCCCAGGCCCGGGCCGGACGCAACATGAAGCACGACATCTCGCTGCCGGTCTCGCGCATCGTCGAGTTCGTCCAGCACACCGACGCCTTGCTGCAGCAGCACTTTCCCGGCGTGCGCAACTTTACCTTCGGCCATCTGGGCGACGGCAACCTGCACTACAACGTTGCTCATCCACTGACGTCCAGCGTTGCCGAGCACATGGCTCACTACGCCGAACTCAGCCAATACGTGCACGACAGCGCCCACGCCTTTGGCGGCTCGATCAGCGCCGAGCACGGCGTCGGCCAGCGCAAGCGCGACCTGCTGGCGCGCTACAAAAGCCAGGTAGAGCTCGACCTGATGCGCCGCATCAAGCAGGCCCTCGATCCCCACAACCTGCTCAATCCCGGCAAAGTGCTGCCGCTGGAGGCCTCATGAGTCTGCAACTGTCCCAACGGGTCCGACGGGTGACGCTGTCGGCCAACGCCGCGGCTAAATCGCGGGTCACCGAATTGCGCGAAGCGGGTCGCGACATCCTCGACCTGACCACCGGCGAGCCGGATTTCGACACCCCCGAGCACATCAAGCAGGCCGCCTACGCCGCCATCGAGCGCGGCGCCACCAAATACACCGCGACGCCGGGCGTCAAGGCCCTGCGCCTGGCCATCCAGCGCAAGCTGCAAGACGAGAATGGCCTGAGCTATGAGCTGGGGCAGATCGTCGTCGCCAACGGCGCCAAGGGCATCATCTTCAACGCCTTCGCCGCGACCCTGGATGACGGCGACGAAGTGCTGGTGCCGGTGCCGTACTGGCCGACCTTCCCGGACAGCGTGCGCTTCAACGGCGGCGTGCCGATCCTGCTGGAATGCCCGCTGGAGCAAGGCTGCAAACTGACCCCGGCGCAGCTCGAAGCCGCCATCGGCCCACGCACCCGCTGGCTGATCCTCAACAGCCCGAGCAACCCCAGTGGCGCCGTCTACAGTGCCGCCGAACTGGAGGCGCTGGCGGTGGTGCTGCGCCGTCATCCGCAGGTGCTGGTGCTGCTCGACGAGCTCTACGAACACATTCGCTTCGACGGCGGCCAGCCGCTCAACCTGCTCAACGTCGCCCCTGATTTCAAGGCGCGCAGCCTGCTGGTCGGTGGCGTCTCCAAGACCTACGCCATGACCGGCTGGCGCATCGGCTTCGGCGCCGGCCCGCAAACACTCACCCAGGCCATGGCCGTGGTGCAGTCGCAGTCGGCCTCGGGGGCTTCGTCGGTGGGGCAGGCTGCGGCCTTGGCGGCTTTCGAGAGCGGACTGGATTTCCTGCAGCCACAAGTGGCCGCCTATCGTCAGCGCCGCGACCTGCTGGTGCAGGCGCTCAGTGGTGTCGAAGGCTTGCAGGTGCTCAAGCCCGAAGGCGGCTTCTTCGTGTTTATCCGCTGCGCCGACTTGATCGGCCGCCGCACCCCGGACGGCCAGCTCATCGGCAGCGATGGCGACCTGGTCGACTGGCTGCTGGAGGAGGGCGTGGCCGCAGTGGCGGGCAGTGCGTACGGCCTGTCGCCGTGGTTCCGCCTGTCCATCGCGACCGCGACTGACAGCGTCGTCGAGGCCGGCAACCGTATTGCCAGCGCCTGCGCCAGGCTGCGCGGGGCCGCTGCATGATGCAAGGGTTCGTCGATGGGGCCGCCAAGCTCGGCCTCAACTATCAGTTTTTGCTCGACGCCTACCAGCGCGGCAGCCTGGTGGAGGGGGCGGTAACCTCGCTGTGGCTGTGCCTGCTGACCATCATCGGCAGCCTGCTGGTGGGTGTCGCCCTGGCGGCGGCGTTGACCAGCGGCCGGCGCTGGCTGGCAGTGCCGGCGCGGGTGTTCATTGAAGTGACCCGCAACACCCCGACGCTGGTGCAGCTGTACTGCGCGTTTCTGGTATTGAACATGCTGCTGACCCAGGCCGTGGGCGCGGCCAACCCGCTGACGCCGTTCGCCTGGGTGGTGATCGTCATCTCCTTGCACAAGGGCGCGTTCCATGCCGAATCCCTGCGCGCGGGCATCGAAGCGGTGCCGGCGGTGACCCTCGAAGCCGCCAGTTCGCTGGCCTTCGATCGTCGTCAGCTGCTGTGGAACGTGCAGCTGCCGCTGGCGCTGCGCTTCGCCTTGCCGGCGCTGGTCAACAACCTCATCGACCTGGTGAAGATGACCGCCGTGGCCTCGGCCATCGCCGTCAACGACGTCACCTACGCCTCGATCATGATCTGGACCCAGAGCGACAACGTCATCGAACTGATGATCCTTCTGCTGGGCTTCTTCGGCTTGCTCAGCTTCGCGGTCAACTGTGTCGGTCGCGCCCTGGAAACACGCCTGAGGATGCCTGGCTATGGTCACTGAAATCTTCGCCGCACTGTGGCAATGGTCGCCGGCCCTGGGCATCGGCCTGTTGCAGAACATCCTCATCAGCATCACCGCCATCGCCCTGGGCACCCTGGCCGGGCTGCTGATCGGTGCCCTGGCCATGTCGCCGCTCAAACCGCTGCGCTGGGCCGCCAAGGTCTGGGTGCAGGTGTTTCGCAACGCGCCGTGGCTGGTGCTGATCTACTTCACCACCTACGTGTTCCCCTTCGAGATCCACGTGGCCGGTCAGTACCTGCCGTTCCCTGACTGGCTCAAGGTTACCGTCGGCCTGGCGCTGCCGGCCAGCGCCAACGTCGCCGAGATCTTCCGCGGCGCCATCGCCTCGATTCCCAGCACCCAGTGGGAAGCGGCGCGCTCGCTGGCCTTCGATCGCGGTCAGATTTTCCGTTCGATCATCCTGCCGCAGTGCTTCAAGCGCATGCTGCCGCCGTGGATGAACCTCTACGCGGTGGTCACCATGGGCACGGCGCTGTCGTCGCTGGTGGGCGTGCACGACCTCATCGACACCGCGCAGATCGCCAGCAATACGGTCAACCTCACCGGCTTCACGGTGCTGATCTACTTCAGCCTGCTGGCGCTGTTCTTCGTGTACTGCTATCCGATTTCCCGACTGACCCAACGCCTGGAGCGCCGCTATGCCTTCTGAACCCCTGATCAGCCTGCGCGACGTGCAACTGGCGTTCGGCGACAACCGCGTGCTCAAGGGCATCGATCTGGATGTCCGGCGCGGCCAGGCGGTGTCGATCATCGGTCCGTCGGGTTCGGGCAAGTCGACCATCCTGCGCTGCATCACCGGCCTGCTGCGCCCCCAGGCCGGCACCTTGCGGGTCGCCGACACCGCAGTGCACAGTCTGAGCAGCGAGGCCGAGTTCATCAGCCTGCGCAAGCGGGTCGGTTTCGTTTTCCAGCAATACAACCTGTTCCCGCACCTGTCGGTGCTCGAGAACCTGGTGATCGCGCCACGCAAGGTGCTCGGCCGCAACCGCGCCGACGCCGAGCGCGAAGCCCGGCAACTGCTGGCCAAGGTGCGCATGGAGCACAAGGCCGATGCCTATCCAGGGCAATTGTCCGGCGGACAGCAGCAACGGGTCGCGATCGCCCGCGCCCTGGCCATGCGCCCGGAGCTTATCCTGTTCGACGAAGTGACCTCGGCGCTCGACCCGGAGACCGTCGGTGAGGTGCTCACGGTGATCCGCGAGCTCACCGAAGAGGGCATGACCTGCGTGCTGGTCACCCACGAGATGCGCTTCGCCGAAGAGATCAGCGACGTGGTGTATTTCACCGAAAACGGCCTGATCACCGAGTTCGGCAGCGCCGAGCAGATTTTCCAGTACCCGCAAAACGAGCGGACTCAGGGGTTTCTGCGTCATGCCCTGGGCGAGAGTGGCCGTCGCCACGCCAAGCCCGGGCCCGATGTGTTCAGCAACCTGAGCCGCTACAGCATCTCCGTTTGACCGTGCGTTTCCAACCAACAGCCTGCCAAAAGAGACCTCATCATGTCCGCTGACTCCGTTGTGCAATCGTTCCTTGAAAAAATCCGGGTGATCCATCAACGCGGCGTCGACCGCGAAGCGCTGAAAGAGATCGTCAGCCTGCTCGAAGGCCTGGCCGCACGCCGCGAACTCTTCAACTTCGAGCGTTTCCCGGCGCCCACCGAAGCGCAGGGCACCACGCAGTTCCGCTATCGCCTCAACGACGACGGCGAAACCCCGACCCTGTACGTCAATTCGCTGCTGCCGGGCAAGAGCACCATCCCCCACAACCACGAGACCTGGGCGGTGATCGTCGCGATCGAAGGCCAGGAACTCAACGAAGTCTTCCGCCGCGCCGACGACGGCAGCGATCCGACCCGCGCCGATCTGCAACTGGAGCAAAAAGTGATAGTGCAGCCGGGTACCTCGATCTCCTTCCTCGGCGAAGACCTGCACGGCATCCGCGTCGACGGTGAGCATGCGACCTTGCACTTCCACCTGTACGGTCGGCCGCTGGAGTCGCTGGAAAACCGCTACGGGGTCAAGGACGACGGTACCGTGGTGCTTTACAACAAGTCGCAGATGACCCCGTCGATCGAGGCCTACGGACTGTGATCGACCTCTACTACTGGCCCACCGCCAATGGCCTGAAAATCGGCATCCTGCTGGAAGAACTGGGCGCGCAGTACCGCCTGATTCCGGTCAACATTCGCACCGGCGAACAGCGTCAGGACAGCTTTCAGCGCATCAGCGCCAACGGCCGGATCCCGGCCATCGTCGATCATGGGGCGGCGGGCGAGCCGTTGAGCCTGTTCGAGTCCGGGGCCATTCTCAACTACCTGGCCGAGCAGGCCGGGCGCTTTGTGCCAGCCGCCGGCAGCGTCGCGCGCCAGCGCGTGCAGGAGTGGCTGTTCTGGCAGGTCGGTCACGTGACGCCGTACCTGAGCCAGTTGCAGGTGTTTCGCGAAAAGGCGCCGGAGCCGATCCCGTTTGCCCTCGAGCTGCTGCAAGGCGAGGCCAGGCGCTTGTACGGCGTGCTGGAGCGGCGCCTGGCCGAGCAGCCATTCGTGGCCGGCGAGTATTCCATCGCCGACATGGCGATCTTTCCGTGGATCCAGCCGGCGCGCCAAGGCATCGCGCTGGCCGAGTACCCACATATTCACGCCTGGCGCGAGCGCCTCAAGGCGCGGCCAGCGGTGCAGCGTGCCTATGCCAGTGGCGCCACGGTGGCGGCTGGCGAGCGTTCGCTGGTCCTTGAGTAACAATTTTTTCCATTCAGTTTCGACGGTACTTTCATGAGCCAGACCCTTACCTGCGCGCAACTCAAGCAATGGCTGTTCGACGGACAGGAAATCGCCCTGTTCGACGTGCGCGAGCACGGCCAGTACGGCGAAGCGCATCTGTTCTACGGCGTTAATCTGCCCTACAGCCGGCTGGAAATCGAAGCACCGCGCCTGGCCCCCAACGTCAATGTGCGGCTGGTGGTCTATGACCAGGACGGCGGTGCGCTGGCCCAGCGTGCGTTGGCGCGCCTGGCCAGCCTCGGCTACCACAACAGCTGGGCGCTGGAAGGCGGCGCCGAGGGTTGGCAGGCTGCCGGCAATCAGCTGTTCGCCGGTGTGCACCTGCCTTCCAAGGCGTTTGGCGAGATCGTCGAGCATGCTTGTCACACTCCCCGGGTGACCGCGCCCGAGCTGTTGCAATGGCAGCAGCAGGGCATGCCGCTGGTGGTGCTCGACGGCCGGCCGCTCGACGAGTTTCGCAAGATGAACATCCCGGGCGCCGTGTGCTGCCCGAACGGCGAGCTGAGCTATCGCCTCGAAGATCTGGTCAGTGACCAGCAGACGCCAATCGTCATCAACTGCGCCGGCCGCACTCGCAGCATCATCGGCGCCCAGACGCTGCTCAACCTGGGCATCAAGAACCCGGTCTATGCCCTGGAAAACGGCACCCAAGGCTGGTTTCTCGCGGATCAGACGCTCGAACACGGCAATCAGCAGCACTACCCGCAACGCGATGGCGTGACCGTCGAGCAGTTGCAGCGTGCTCGGCAACTGGGCGAGCGCAGCGGGGTGCAGTGGGTGAGCGCCGAGCAGGTGCGTGAATGGGCCGACGATGCCCAGCGCAGTCTGTTTCTCGGCGACGTGCGCACGCCGGAGGAATTCGCGGCGGGCAGCCTCGCCGGTGCTCAGCACACCCCGGGCGGGCAATTGATTCAGGGCACTGACCTGTATGTGGGGGTGCGCAAGGCGCGCATCGTGCTGTTCGACAGTGATGGCGTGCGAGCTCCGGTGGTGGCCAGCTGGCTGCGGCAATTGGGGCATGAAGCCTATGTGCTGGAGGCTGGCCTCGATAGCGGTCTGGCGTTGCCGATTTCGGCTGATGTGGCGGTGGATCTGCCGATCGCGTCGGCGGCCGAGCTGGGCGCCGCGCGGATCATCGACCTGCGCCCCAGCACACACTATCGCCAGCGTCACCTGCAGGGCGCGCAGTGGGGGATTCGTCCCTCGCTGGCCGAGCAGGTCGCCGATGAGTCGCGGCCCTTGGTGCTGCTGGCGGACGATCCACGGCTAGCGCAACTGGCCGCCAGCGAGCTGCCAGCGGCCCAGCGCGAGGGCGCACGGTTGTTGCTGGGCTGGAAAAAACTCGATCTGCCACAGGTCGAAAACGACCTGTCGCTGACTGACGCGCAGTGCATCGATTTTCTCTTCTTCGTCCATGATCGGCATGCCGGCAACAAAGAGGCTGCGCGCCAGTATCTGGCATGGGAAACCGGCCTGATCGCGCAGATGACCGCCGAGGAAATCGCCAGCTTCAAACCGTTGCAAACCGCTCACGGGGTGCAGCATGACTGAGCAACCCTTGCGTACGCGTTTGATCCATGGCGGTCGCGGGCCTCGCGGCGCCGGTGCGCAAGGGGTCAACCCGCCGCTGGTGCGCTTGAGCACCGTGCTGTTCGACAACCTGGCGCAGATGCGTGACGCCCGTGCCCGGCGCGATCAGGAGCGGGTGCTCAGCTATGGCGCCCGTGGCAACCCCACGGCCTATGCGCTGGAAGACCTGGTCACGGATCTCGAAGGCGGCTATCGCAGCAAGTTGTTCGCCACGGGCCTGGCGGCGATCGCTCAGGCCTTTCTGGCCTATCTGCGCCCTGGCGATCATGTGTTGATCACCGACGGCGTGTATGGACCGGTGCGGCGCCTGGCGCGGGATTTTCTGCTGCCCTTCGGCATCGAGGTCGATTATTACCGGGCCGACGGGCAGGGGCTGGCCGAGGCGTTCAAGGCCAACACGCGGATGGTCTATGCCGAGTCGCCGAGTTCGTTGCTGTACGAGCTGGCCGACTTGCCGGCGATTGCGGCGCTGTGCAAGGCCAAGGGCGCCTTGCTGGCAGTGGACAACACCTGGGGCAGCGGCTACCTGTATCAGCCGCTGGCGCTGGGCGCCGACATTTCGATCATGGCGTTGACCAAGTACCTGGCTGGCCACAGCGATGTGGTGATGGGCAGCGTGTGCACCACCGAAGCGGCGTTTGCGCCGTTGTCGCGAATGAGCGACACCTTCGGCAATACCGTCAGCCCGGATGACGCCTGGCTGGTGCTGCGCGGTGCGCGGACCCTGGCCAGTCGCATGGAGGTGCATGAGCGTCAGGGGCTGGAAGTGGCTCAGTGGCTGCAGGCACGGCCGGAAGTGGCCCGAGTGTTTCATCCGGCGCTGGTCTCCCATCCGGGGCATGAGCTGTGGAAACGTGACTGCGCGGGCAGCAATGGCTTGCTGTCATTCGAGTTCGCCGAGCCGGGGCTGGCACGGGCAGAGGCGTTTATCGACGCGCTGCAGGTGTTCGGACTGGGGGCTTCGTGGGGCGGGTATGAGAGCCTGGTGACCCTCGCCGATCTGGGCGACCGGCACTTTGCGGTAGCGACACAGGGGGCGGTCGTGCGCCTGCATATCGGCCTGGAAGACCTGACCTCACTGACTGCCGATCTGCAACGCGGCTTCGCCGCCATCTGAACAAAAGCAACCCTGTAGCGAGGGGGCTTGCCCCCGATCGCGGTGTGTCAGATAAATCAATGTGGCTGACACACTGCCATCGGGGGCAAGCCCCCTCGCTACAGGATGCTGGTTTCAATCACTCACCCCTATGCGCCACTGCTTCGGCGGCAGGCTCCCACGGGATTGAGCGGTACACCTGTGGGAGCAAGGCTTGCCTGCGAAGGGGCAGTCATGATCGCCATCATCGATAAACCAAGCCGAAGTCTTGCAGGCAATGGGCGTTGATCGCCGCCAGATCCGGCGTGCCGGCAAACGCCATGCAGCGGTCCAGCTCCTCCTGGAAAAACGTCAAGCTGCGCAAGCCTCCCGCTTCGCCACCGGCTGCCAGGCCATACAGCGTGGCGCGGCCAAGCAGCACTGCCTCGGCGCCCAGGGCCAGTGCCTTGAACACATCGCTGCCGCGCACAAAGCCGCTGTCTACCCACACCGGGCAACGCCCGGCCACGGCCGCCACCACCTGCGGCAGCAATTGCGTGGGGCTCACCGCGCTGTCGACGTTGCGCCCCCCGTGGTTGGAGACAATGATCGCGTCCGCCCCGGCCTGCACCGCAGCCAAGGCGTCCTCGACGCAACCGATGCCCTTGATGATCAGCGGCCCGGACCAGCGCTTGCGCACCTGGGCGACCGCGCGCCAGTCCGCCGACTCGTCACGTTTGACTGGCGCCCAGCGCTGCTTCTGGCGCCCGGCCACGCTGTTGCGCATGCCCTGCGGATAGTTCTCGAAACGCGGCATGCCGCCATTGGCCAGGTAGCGGCCGATCACCCCAAGAGTCCAGCGCGGATGAAGCGCGAAGTCGAAGACATTGCGCCGGTTGACGGTCACCGGCACGCTGAAGCCATTGCGCGAGTTGTATTCACGGTTGGGCGACACTACGGTGTCGACGGTGAGCACCAGCGCATCGAATCCGGCCGCCCGCGCGCGGTCGATCATGGCATCGCTGATTTCCTGTTCCGGCGACAGGTACAGCTGGAACCACAGCTGTCCAGCGCAGGCCGCACGCACCTCCTCCAGCGGCGTGATCGACGACATCGCCAGCACATAGGGCACCCCGGCCGCCGCCGCAGCTCGCGCCAGTTGCGCCTCGCCCTGGTACCAGAGCAGCCCGGCGGCGCCGGTGGGGCCGACGATCAGCGGCAGTTTTTGCCCTCTGCCGAGCAGCGTCGTCGAGGTGTCGCGGCGGCTCACATCGGTGAGCACCCGCGGCTTGATCTTGATGCTGTCGAGCACCGCGCGGTTGTGCCCCAGGCCCACTTCGTCCTCGGTGCCGCGGGCGACGAACTCGTACACCCCGCGCGGCAGGCGCTGCTTGGCCAGGCGCCGCAGGTCGTCGATATTGCAGGTACGCTCCAGTGTCTTCATGGCTTGATCCATACGTTCTTCAGCGACGACAAGGCCGCATCGGGGGCCTGCGAGACGCCGCCCAGGCGCTTGGAATACACCGAAAAGTTCTGCATCTCGAACAGCGGCAGCACTGGCAGATCGGTCTGGGCGATACGCTGGAATTCATGGAAGCTGGCCACCCGCTGCGGGCCATCGCCTTGCACCTGCAGCGCCTCGATCACCTGATCCATCTGCGCGCTGTGGTAGTTGGAGGCGTTGACCCAAGGAATCCCGGCCTTGGCGGTCTTCGACCAGTACTGGCGCAGCACGCCCATCTGCGGATCGGAGTAACCCGAGAACTGCCCGCCATCGATGTCGTAGTCATACTCGCCGTAGACCTTGCGCAGGAAGCTCGGCAGGTCCTGGTTGCGCACCGTGGCCTCGATGCCGACGCGCTTGAGGTTCTGGCGCAGGTACTCGTCGGTGTTGGCGAAGGTGTCGTTGAACGGCTGGTGATCGAGGGTGATCTTGAAGCGCACGCCGTCGGCATGGCGTGGGTAACCGGCCTGGTCGAGGAGTTTTTCCGCCAGCGCCGGATCGAAGCCGTACTGCGGCAGGTCCGGGGCATGGAAGCGCGTCACCGCCGAGATGATCGGGCTGTCCGCCGGCTTGCCGAAACCGTACCACACGGTATCGATCAGGCCCTGGCGATCGATGGCGTGGGCGATGGCCTGGCGCACCTTGAGGTTGGCCAGTTCGGGCCGGCGCAGGTTGAACTCGATGAAGTAGTAGGGCGCCTGCCATTCATAGCCATGGGTGTCGACGGCCAGGTCCGGCAGCGCCTTGAGCCGTTGCACATCGGCCAGCGGCACCGGGTTGTAGGGCGCGTACAGCACCTCGCCGGTCTCCAGGGCGGCGGCGCGCGAGGCCGCATCGGGGATGATACGGAATATCAGCTTGTCCACCAGCGGCTTGCCGGCGTCCCAGTAATCGGGGTTCTTTTCCAGGCTGATGAACTGCCCGCGTTGCCACTCCTTGAAGCGGAACGGGCCGGTGCCGATGGGCTTGACGTTGTAGGGGCTGTTGGCGATGTCGGTGCCGGCGTACAGGTGTTCAGGCAGAATCTGCGCCTCCACGGCATTGACCGCGCTGAAGATCACCGGTGAAGGATGATCGAGCTTGAGGATCACCGTGTAGTCGTCCGGGGTGTCGACTTCGCGCACGGCGGCAAAGGTCACGCGGCCACGGGCGTGGAGTTTTTTCCAGACTTCTTCGAGGCTGAACTTGACGTCGGCGGAGGTGAACGGCTGGCCGTCGTGCCACTTCACGCCGTGGCGCAGGTGGAAGGTGATGGTCAGGCCGTCGGTGGAGGTTTCCCACGAGGTGGCCAGTGACGGCTGCGGGTTGAACTGCGCGTCGTAGGTCACCAGGCCGTCGAAGATGTTGCTCGAAACCACGCCGTTGGCATAGGTGTTGTTGATGGCGCTGGTCATCGCCGTAGGTTCGGGCTGCACGATGGCGGTAAGGGTGCCACCGGCGCGCGGCGTATCGGCCACGGCCGGCCCGGCCAGGCAGGCGAGCAGGGCGATGGAGCTGAGCAGGGTTTTAAGCACGATGAAGCGACTCCGGATCAATGCACACCACCGTAGCGAGGGGGGGGGGGGGGGGGGGGGGGGGGGGGGGGGGGGGGGGGGGGGGGGGGGGGGGGGGGGGGGGGGGGGG
>NZ_JBYSWB010000027.1:0-87298 GCF_058986725.1 Pseudomonas sp. GW821-FHT01A09 | reverse complement strand
GCTTGCACCCTCTGTATTACCGCGGCTGCTGGCACAGAGTTAGCCGGTGCTTATTCTGTCGGTAACGTCAAAATTGCTTCGTATTAGGAAACAACCCTTCCTCCCAACTTAAAGTGCTTTACAATCCGAAGACCTTCTTCACACACGCGGCATGGCTGGATCAGGCTTTCGCCCATTGTCCAATATTCCCCACTGCTGCCTCCCGTAGGAGTCTGGACCGTGTCTCAGTTCCAGTGTGACTGATCATCCTCTCAGACCAGTTACGGATCGTCGCCTTGGTGAGCCATTACCTCACCAACTAGCTAATCCGACCTAGGCTCATCTGATAGCGCAAGGCCCGAAGGTCCCCTGCTTTCTCCCGTAGGACGTATGCGGTATTAGCGTTCCTTTCGAAACGTTGTCCCCCACTACCAGGCAGATTCCTAGGCATTACTCACCCGTCCGCCGCTGAATCGAAGAGCAAGCTCTTCTCATCCGCTCGACTTGCATGTGTTAGGCCTGCCGCCAGCGTTCAATCTGAGCCATGATCAAACTCTTCAGTTCAATACTGCAATTAGGTTTTGAGAAAACCTTATAAACTTGGCTCAGCAATCGTTGGTTACATCTTTGATTTCTCGCGGAGTAACTTATGATGCTGATAATCTGCTGACTATCAGTCTGAGCTCACAAGCACCCACACGAATTGCTTGATTCAGTTGTTAAAGAGCGGTGGGTTGATTCTTTCGTCTCAACCGAGGCGCGCATTCTACGCTAGCCTCACATCTTGTCAAGCGTTTATTTTGAAGTATTTCACTGGAAACCTGAACAACTTCAACCACTTGACTCGCTTCGATCTCTCGTTAGCGGGAGGCGAATTCTACAGCGTTTGAAACCGCTGTCAACCACCTTTTTCACCGCTTTCGATCTGCTTCATCGAAGCCCTGCCTCGCTATCTGAAACCTGTAACTCATTGATTAACAAGGAGTTTCAAGTTCCGACTGCGCCGGAAGTGGGGCGAATTATAGAGAGATTCAAACCCGCGTCAACCTCTTTTTGCGAAAGCGGCAAAACATAGCAAAATGACCCCGCAGCCGCCTTTTCCGCCCGCTTATGGACGGCGGCGTGCTACGGCTTCCAGAGTGCTGTCATTGCCCATCCGCGCAAGCTTGAGCATTATGGTCGGTTCAAGCTTGCCTACTGCCTCTTTATATAAGCACCAGCCCTCATGACCACAACAAGTCGTAGCCTCGCATCCACGCTTTATCCGATCGGTCTGTTATTGATCGCCATGGCGACCATCCAATCCGGTGCCTCCTTGGCGAAGGGGTTGTTTCCAGTGGTCGGAGCCCAGGGCGCTACCGCCTTGCGCCTGATCTTTTCCAGCATCATCCTGCTGGTGATCTTCAAGCCATGGCGCAGCCAATGGACCTTGCGTAGCCTGCGCAACATCCTGTTCTACGGAATGGCCCTTGGCTTCATGAACCTTCTTTATTACCTGGCCATTCGCACCGTGCCGCTGGGCATTGCGGTGGCACTCGAATTTACCGGGCCGCTGGCGGTGGCATTGTTCGCCTCACGCCGTGCCATCGATTTTGTCTGGATTGCCCTGGCGGTCATCGGCCTGGTCCTGCTGATGCCGGCGATGGATTCGCAGACCAGTCTCGACCCAGTGGGCATGGCCTACGCCCTAGGCGCCGGCGCCTGCTGGGCGGCCTATATCATCTTCGGCAAAAAGGCTGGGGATGACCATGGCGTGCAAGGCGCCGTACTGGGTGTAGTGGTGGCCGCGATCTTCGTCGTGCCGGTGGGTATCGTGCATGCGGGCTCGGCGCTGTTCAGCCTGCCACTGCTGCCTATCGGGATTGGCGTCGCGATCCTGTCGACTGCCATCCCTTATACCCTGGAAATGCTGGCCCTGACCCGCATGCCGGCACGCACGTTCAGCATCCTCATGAGCATCGAACCCGTGGCCGGCGCGCTGGCGGGCTTTCTGTTCCTCAGCGAGGTACTGACCTTGACCCAGTGGCTGGCGATCATCGCCATCATCGTCGCCTCGGTGGGCACCACCCTGACCTCGCAGAAAGAGCCGGCCACCACCCTGGCGGCCGACTGATGCGCTCTTAGAAGCGCTCGGTCCGCGCCTTCATCCACTCCAGCGCCGCCCCGGACAACAAGGGCGTCAGGCGCTGGCGAACTTCGGCGTGATAATCGTCCAGCCACAGGCGTTCCTCCCTGGACAACTCGTCTCGCAACAGGCAACGGGTGTCGATCGGGCACAGGGTCAAGGTTTCAAAACGCAGAAAGTCGCCAAACTCGCTCTTGCCCGCCTCTTGGGTCAACACCAGGTTCTCGATACGCACACCCCACAGCCCCGGCCGATAGGTGCCCGGCTCCACGGAGGTGATCATGCCTTGCTGCATCGCCGTCTGCGGACCGGGTGCGGCCTGATAGGCGATGACCTGGGGACCTTCATGCACATTGAGGAAATAGCCAACGCCATGGCCAGTGCCGTGACCGTAGTCGACGTTGTCGGCCCAGATCGGCGCTCGGGCGATCGCGTCCAGCAGCGGCGAAGCGATGCCCCGCGGAAACCGCGCCCGCGACAAGGCGATCATGCCCTTGAGCACCCGCGTGCAATCGCGGCGCTGCTCCTCGGTGGGCGAGCCGATCGGTACCATGCGGGTGATATCGGTAGTGCCCCCCAGGTACTGACCGCCGGAATCGATCAACAGCAAGCCGTCGCCTTCGAGCGTTGCATGGGACGCCGGCGTAGCACGGTAGTGCGGCATGGCGCCATTGGCGTTGAACGCTGCGATGGTGGCGAAGCTGGCGCTGATATAGTCCGGCCGCCGCGCACGGGCGGCGGTCAGTTGCTCGTCGATGGTGACCTCGGTAATGGTCTGCTCGCCCAGCGCCGACTCCAGCCAACTGAAGAACTCGCACAAGGCCGCGCCATCCTGCTCCATCGCCTGCCGCACATGGGCAGCCTCCACCTCGTTCTTGCGCGACTTGAACAAGGTGGTTGGATTGATGCCTTCGATCAACCGTACACTGGCCTGCAAGTGGCGAGTCAGGCCTACCGTGACCTTGGCCGGATCAAGCAATACGCTGGCCTGCGCAGGAACCGCCTCGAGGTCGGCACTGATATCGGCGTAGTCGCGAATCTCCACGCCTTGCTCCAGCAAGCTGGCCCGCAGCGGTTCGGCGATCTTGCCGGCCGCCACGTAAAGCCGGGCCACGCCCTCCCCCACCAACGCAAAAGCAAGGAACACCGGGTTGTAGGAAACGTCGGCACCACGCAGATTGAACAACCAGGCGATGTCGTCCAGCGTGGCGAGGAAATGCCAGTCTGCGCCCTTGTCCCGCAGCGCATCACGCAGGCGCGAAAGGCGCAGTTGCCGATGCTCACTGGCGAAGGGAGGCGCATGCTCGAACACTTCAGCGACCGGCAACGCGGGGCGGTCGAGCCACACATCACTCAACAGGTCGAGATCGGTGCGCAACGAAGCGCCACGCGCCGCCAGCTTGTCATTGAGACTGCGCGCGGCGGCCAACGCCATGACCGCACCATCGACCGCCACCGTGGCGCCTTGCGCCACGTTCTCAGGCAGCCATTCGAGCGCGCCGGGTTGGCCGCTCATGAGCTTCATCAAGGCGATACCGGTACCGGCAAGTTCCTTTTCGGCCTGCTCCCAGTAACGGCTGTCGACCCAGAGTCCGGCGAAATCGGCCGTGACCACGAGAGTGCCGACCGACCCATGGAAGCCGGACAGCCAGCGCCGCCCTTGCCAGTAACGTGGCAGGTATTCGGAAAGATGAGGGTCTGCCGATGGCACCAGCAGGGCGCTGACGCCTTGGCCCGCCATGACTTCACGGACCTGTGCCAGGCGCGCGGGCACCCGGGCATCGTTTGCAGAGGTTGTGCTCATAAGAATCTCCTGCGACTGCGGCGTGCCGTCTTTATAAAGAACCAGGCCGTCGATCATGAAGCAGGCTCGAAGCTTGAGCAACCGTTGCGCCGGTGACTAGCCGGTCAGCAGGGCAATGGTGAAAAAGATGACCAATAAGAGTGAAAGCGGCATGCGGGCCTCCCTGCGCCTGTTGAAAGATCAGAGGTGTGACGGAATGCGCACAGGCTACCGTCACGCCGTGCGCTGAAAAAATCATCTGACGTGATAGTGGTTATCGACCAGTAATGGCACCGCGCTAGGTTGGATAAACCGGTCGCATATAGGGGCGATGGCACGGCTCGCTCAGCCTCGAACCGAAATCGTCATCCAACTGGGCCTCGCAATCTTCAGGCGCCAGCTATGGTGGTAATGGATCGAACTTTGTAAAACCTTGTTATACAAAACCCACGCCATGGACCGGCTCGAAGCCCCGTTTAAGGCCTCGGCGAGTTGGTGATCGGGCCCCTGCCACGTATGATCGCTGGCATCCTTTTGCAGATGAATCCTATGTCTTTGATAGTTCTACTGCTTTTGCCCTTCCTGGGCAGTTGCGTGGCGGCCCTGCTGCCCCATAACGCGCGTAACGCCGAATCTCTGCTCGCCGGGCTGATCGCCTTGATCGGCACCGTGCAGGTTGCGCTGCTGTATCCGCATATCGCCAATGGCGGAGTGCTGCGCGAAGAGTTCACCTGGCTGCCAAGCCTGGGGATCAACCTGGTGCTGCGTCTGGACGGTTTCGCCTGGCTGTTTTCGCTGCTGGTGCTGGGCATCGGCACGCTGGTATCGATCTATGCCCGCTACTACATGTCGCCGCAGGATCCGGTACCGCGCTTTTTCGCCTTTTTTCTGGCATTCATGGGGGCGATGCTGGGCCTGGTGATTTCCGGCAACCTGATCCAGATCGTGTTCTTCTGGGAACTGACCAGCCTGTTCTCGTTCCTGTTGATCGGCTATTGGCACCATCGCAGCGATGCCCGCCGCGGCGCCTACATGGCCTTGACGGTCACCGGCGCCGGCGGCCTTTGCCTCTTGGTGGGCGCGTTGCTGCTGGGGCATATCGTCGGCAGCTATGATCTGGATCAGGTGCTGGCCGCTGGCGAGCAGATCCGCGCCAGCCATCTCTACCCTGTCATGCTGACCTTGGTGCTGCTGGGCGCCCTGAGCAAGAGCGCGCAATTCCCCTTCCACTTCTGGCTGCCCCATGCGATGGCGGCGCCGACCCCGGTTTCCGCCTATCTGCACTCGGCGACCATGGTCAAGGCCGGGGTTTTTCTGCTGGCTCGGCTGTGGCCGGCACTGTCCGGCAGCGAGCAGTGGTTCTGGATGGTCGGCGGCGCCGGTGCCTGCACTCTATTGCTTGGCGCCTATTGCGCGATGTTCCAGACCGATCTCAAGGGCCTGCTGGCCTACTCGACCATCAGCCATCTGGGGCTGATCACCCTGCTGCTGGGGCTCAACAGCCCGCTGGCAGCAGTGGCCGCGGTATTCCACATTCTCAACCACGCGACCTTCAAAGCCTCGCTGTTCATGGCCGCCGGCATCATCGACCACGAAAGTGGCACCCGTGATATCCGCCGCCTCAGCGGACTGTTCCGGCTGATGCCATTCACCGCAACGCTGGCCATGGTCGCCAGCGCCGCCATGGCCGGGGTGCCGCTGATGAACGGCTTCCTGTCCAAAGAGATGTTCTTCGCCGAAACCGTGTTCATCAGCGCCACCGCCTGGGTCGAATACGCCCTGCCGGTGATCGCGACCCTGGCGGGCACCTTCAGCGTGGTGTACTCACTGCGTTTTACCGTCGACGTGTTTTTCGGCCCGCCAGCCACCGACCTGCCGCACACCCCTCACGAACCCCCGCGCTGGATGCGTGTGCCGGTGGAACTGCTGGTGCTGGCCTGCCTGGTGGTCGGCGTGCTGCCCGCGCTCTCGGTGGGCGCCATACTGGCGACCGCCGCGCAGCCGGTGGTGGGCGATACCCTACCCGAATACAGCCTGGCCATCTGGCACGGGCTGAATGCGCCGATGATCATGAGCCTCATCGCCATGTCGGCGGGCATCCTGATCTACCTGCTGCTGCGCAAACCCTTCAAGCGCGGCCACCTCGACCGTACGCCATTGATTGGCCGCCTGAGCGGCAGACGCCTGTTCGAGCGCTTGCTGGTCAGTCTGATGCGCGGCGCGCGGCGGCTGGAGCGGCGCATCAGCACTCGCCGCCTGCAGACGCAACTGTTCATGCTCGTAGCGGTAGCCTTGCTGGCGGCTTTGCTGCCGATGCTCGACAGCGGGCTGAGCTGGGGCTCTCGACCGAAGATTCCGGGCTCCGGTGTATTCGTTACGTTGTGGCTGATCGCGATCGCCTGTGCCCTGGGCGCCGCCTGGCAAGCCAAGTATCACCGGCTGGCGGCGCTGACCATGGTCAGTGTCTGCGGCTTGATGACCTGCATTACTTTCGTGTGGTTTTCGGCCCCGGACCTGGCATTAACTCAGTTGGTGGTCGAAGTGGTCACCACCGTGCTGATCCTGCTGGGCTTGCGCTGGCTGCCAAGGCGCATTGAAAATGTCCCGCCGACCCTAGCCCGGCAAGGCAAGGCGCGGGTGCGCCGAGTGCGCGACCTGTTGCTGGCCGGACTGGCAGGTGGCGGCATGGCGTTGCTGTCGTACGCCATGCTGACTCGCCCTACGCCCAACCACATCTCGTCTTTCTACCTACGCCAGGCGCTTCCCGAAGGTGGCGGCACCAACGTGGTGAACGTCATGCTGGTGGATTTCCGCGGCCTCGATACGCTGGGTGAAATCACCGTGCTGGCGGTGGTCTCTCTGGTCGTCTTCGCCCTGCTGCGGCGGTTCCGCCCGCCAAAGGAGAGCATGCAGTTGCCCGCGCAACAGCGGCTGCTGGCGCCCGATGTGGTCACCGACTTGATCAACCCGCGCAGCGCCAGCGACACCGCACTGGGCTTCATGATGGTACCGGCGCTGCTGGTGCGCCTGCTGCTGCCGATAGCGCTGGTGATTTCCATGTACCTGTTCATGCGCGGCCACAACCAGCCCGGTGGCGGCTTCGTGGCCGGGCTGGTGATGTCGGTGGCGTTCATTCTGCAGTACATGGTGGCGGGTACGCAGTGGGTCGAGGCGCGCATGAGCCTGCGCCCCTTGCGCTGGCTCGGTACCGGGCTGCTGTGCGCTGCGGCGACGGGTATCGGTTCGTTGTATTTCGGCTATCCATTCCTGACCACCCACACCGCCCACCTGCATCTGCCACTGTTGGGTGACCTGCACGTGGCCAGCGCGCTGTTCTTCGACATCGGCGTCTATACCGTGGTGGTCGGCTCGACGCTGTTGATTCTGACCGCCCTGGCGCACCAGTCGGTGCGCAGTCATCGGCCGTCGAGCCTGCCGCGTTCCGTTGCACCGAAAGGAGTCGCCTGATGGAAGAAGTCATCGCAATCGCCATTGGCGTCCTGGCCGCGTCAGGCGTCTGGCTGATCCTGCGCCCGCGGACCTTCCAGGTGGTCATGGGCCTGTGCCTGCTGTCCTATGGAGTCAATCTGTTCATTTTCAGCATGGGCAGCCTGTTCATCGGCCGCGAGCCGATCGTCAAGGACGGCGTCCCCCAGGACCTCCTGCACTACACCGATCCGCTGCCGCAGGCGCTGGTGCTCACCGCCATCGTCATCAGCTTCGCCATGACGGCATTGTTCCTGGTGGTACTGCTGGCCTCGCGAGGCTTGACCGGCACCGACCACGTCGACGGTCGGGAGCCTCAGGAATGACTGCAATGCCAACCCTGATCATCCTGCCCATCCTGCTGCCGTTGCTGACTGCGGCAGTGATGATGCTGCTCGGCGAGAAACACCGACCGCTGAAGGCGCGGATCAACCTGCTGTCGACTCTCGCGGGCCTGCTCACGGCAGTGCTGCTGATGGCGCAGGTACAGCACGGCAGCAGCTCGATCGGTGTCTACCTGCCCGGCAACTGGGAGGCGCCCTTCGGCATCGTGCTGGTGGCCGACCGCCTGGCCGCGTTGATGATGGTTCTCACCGGGATCATCGCCAGCTGTGCGCTGCTGTTCGCCATGGCCCGCTGGGACCGCGCCGGCTCGAGCTTTCATGCGATGTTCCAGATCCAGTTGATGGGCTTGTACGGTGCCTTCCTGACCGGCGATCTATTCAACCTGTTCGTGTTCTTCGAAGTACTGCTGGCGGCTTCCTACGGTTTGATGCTGCACGGTTCGGGGCGCGCTCGGGTATCGGCCGGCATGCACTACATCGCGATCAATCTGCTGGCCTCGTCGTTGTTCCTGATCGGCGCGGCGATGATATACGGCGTCACCGGCACCCTGAACATGGCCGATCTGGCGATCAAGATCCCTCAGGTGGCCGCCGCAGACCGCGGCTTGCTGCATGCGGGTGCGGCGATTCTGGCCACGGCGTTCCTCGCCAAGGCGGGCATGTGGCCACTGAACTTCTGGCTGCTGCCTGCCTATTCCAGCGCCAGCGCGCCGGTGGCCGCCTTGTTCGCGATCATGACCAAGGTCGGCCTGTACACGGTGCTGCGGTTATGGACACTGCTGTTTTCCGACGAGGCCGGCGCCTCCGCGCATTTTGGCGGCGAGTGGCTGGTCATTGGCGGACTGGCGACCATTGCCTGCGCGGCGGTGTCGATCCTGGCGGCGCAACGCCTGGAGCGCATGGCCAGCCTGAGCATCCTGGTCTCGGCGGGTACCTTGCTCGCCGCTATCGGCTTCGGCCAGCAACGACTCATGGGAGCGGCGCTGTTCTATCTGGTGAGCTCGACGCTGGCGTTGTGCGCACTGTTTTTGCTGGCCGAACTGATCGAGCGTTCACGCTCGGCCAACGATATCGCCATGGAAGACGACAGTGACGCCCTGCCCCGTGCTCAGGAGTCCTTGCACCCGCCCAAGGGCATTAACCTGGACGATGAGCAGAAGGCCGTTGTCGGTCAGGTCATCCCCTGGACCATGGCCTTCCTGGGCCTGAGCTTTATCGCCTGCGTGCTGTTGATCGTTGGCATGCCACCCTTGTCCGGCTTCATCGGCAAGCTCAACCTGATCAGTGCGCTGTTCAATCCCCATGGCCTGGACGTTCCCGGCCAGGCGCCGTCGATCGCAGGCTGGCTGTTCATTGCCTTGCTGGTGGTGTCGGGGCTGGCCTCGCTGATGGGCTTGACCCGGCTCGCCATCCAGCGTTTCTGGACGCCACAGGATCGCCCCTCGCCCCTGCTGCGACGCAACGAATGCATTCCCATCGTCATCTTGCTGGCGTTGTCGGTGGTCATGACGCTCAAGGCCGAACCAGTGTTGCGTTACACCCAGGACACTGCCGCCGAGCTTGACCATTCGTCTCGCTATGTCGAGGCGGTGCTGGGCAGCAAGGCGCGCCCAGGCCCGCTCGCCACCACAGCAGCACGCACGGGAGAAACGCCATGAAGCGCCTGTTTCCCGCGCCCCTGCTCTCTGTCGCCTTGCTGCTGCTCTGGCTGTTGCTGAATTTGTCGCTGAGCGCTGGGCAAGTATTGCTTGGCGTGTTGTTCGGCATCCTGGCGCCGCTGCTGATGGCGCCCTTGCGCCCCTCCCATCCCCATATCCGCCGGCCCTTTACCGTGCTGCGTCTGTTGGCCCGGGTGGGTATGGACCTGGTGGTGTCCAACCTGCAGGTCGGCTGGCAGGTCTGGAACCTCGGCCGACGTCCACCGCGCTCGGTGTTCGTCAAAGTGCCGCTGGACCTGCGCGACCCGGCCGGGCTGGCGACACTGTCGATAGTCTGCACCGTCATCCCCGGCACCGTCTGGTCCGAACTGGCGCTGGACCGCAGCCTGTTGCTGATGCATGTCTTCGACCTCGAGGATGAAGCGCGCTTCATCGCCCATTTCAAGGCCACCTACGAACGCCCGCTGATGGAGATCTTCCAATGAGCCCGCTGCTCGACCACGCCATTCTGGTAAGTCTGTGCGTGTTCGCACTGGCCATGCTGCTTACGCTGATCAGGCTGTTTCGCGGCCCCTCGGCACAGGACCGGGTACTGGCCCTGGATTATCTGTACGTGTTGGCGATGCTGATGATGCTGGTATTGGGGATTCGCTATGCCAGTGACACCTACTTCGAGGCCGCCTTGCTGATCGCCCTGTTCGGCTTCGTCGGCTCGTTCGCCCTGGCCAAATTCCTGTTACGTGGAGAAGTGATCGAATGACCGACGTCATCTCGCTGCCGATGTGGGTCGAAGTACTCACTGCCGCCCTGCTGGTGGCGAGCAGTCTGTTCGCCCTCAGTGGGGCGCTGGGGTTGCTGCGCCTGAAGGATTTCTTTCAACGCATGCATCCGCCCGCCCTGGCCTCCACCCTGGGGGTATGGTGCGTGGCCCTGGCCTCGATCCTGTACTTTTCAGCACTCAAGCACAGCCTGGTACTGCACGCGCTGCTGATTCCGATCCTGCTGGCAATCACGATGCCGATCACCACCTTGCTGCTGGCCAGAGCCGCCCTGTTTCGCAAGCGCATGGCCAAGGAGCAAGTGCCAGAGGAAATCAGCAGCCGCGATTCATCCGGGGGCGCCTGAACACTATTTGAGCGCCGCGGCCACCTTGTCGGCGACCTCAGCGGGCAACCAGGCACGCCACAATGCCGGCTGCTCGCGCATGAAGCTCTCCGCCGCCTCGCGAGGCTGACGATGATGCTCGCTCATATCCGCCAGCGCTTTGTTCAGCGGATCGATGGGGATCTGCACCTTGGTGAAGACCGCGGCGATCTGCGGATATTGCTGCTCGAATGGCACTGACACGCCGATCGACAGCTTGGAGGCCAGTGAGCGAGTTGGCTTGGGATTGGGATTGTCGGCGTCGGTGAGGGTCTTCCACGCCTCGGCATCGAAAGGCGGTTCTTCCAGCTGAATCAACTTGTAGCGCCCAAGCAATGGCGTCGGCGACCAGTAGTAGAACAGCACCGGCTTGCCACGACGTATGGACGAGGCGACCTCGGCATCCAGGGCTGCGCCGGAACCGCTGCGGAAATTATTGTAGGTGTCGGTCAAACCATAAGCCTTGAGCTTCTGCGCGTTGACCACTTCAGAGGTCCAGCCGATCGGGCTGTTGAGAAACCGGCCCTTGTCCGGTGCCTCCGGGTCCTTGAACACATCCTTGTAGCGCGGCAGATCGCTGACACTGTGCAGATCCGGCGCCAGCGGCTTGATACCTCGGGCTGCATCGCCCTTGATCACGTACTCCGGCACCCACCAGCCTTCAGTGGCGCCGACGACGATATCCCCGAGCCCCTTGACCTTGCCATCGGCCTCGGCCTTGACCCACACCGGGCTGCGGCCAGCCCATTCCTCGCCGATGACCTGGATGTCGTTTTTCGCCAGGGCCGTTTCCAGGGTGATGGTGGTGCCAGGCAAGGTGTCGGTCGGCAGCTCATAGCCCTTTTCGACGATCACCCGCAGGATCTCGGTGATCAGGCTGCCGCTCTCCCAGTTAAGGTCGGCAAAATGCACGGGGGCCGAAGCGGCCTGCGCGGGTGCCTGAGTGACCAGGGCGATCAGCGCAGCGGCCAGCAGCGTGCGTAGTCCTTTCATGCTCGTCTTCCTCGAATGTCGGTGGGCATTCATTCAGTCCACAGACTGTAGACGAGGTTCCTTCAGGCGAGCCACCTTTGAGTTTGCCGAATAGATTGCCACGGCACGCTTACTCGCTGGGCTTGAACGTCAGCTCACCCTTGCGCCACTTCGCCGCCTTGCTCGAGGCCGCCTTGAGCGTCTTGGCCAGGCCGAGCTGCAACTGCTCGTGCGCGGCGAACACCATGACCACGGTCTGCCCTTCCTTGAACACGATGCCATGACCCTCGGCGCTATCGACGAAGGCGTATTCGCCCAGACCATAGACCGTCAGCTTGATATCGCGGAACTTGATCTCGAACTTGCCACCTTCACGGCTCGGCAATACCGCAGCGCGAAAGTGATCGCCTACCTTGAGTTCGAGTCGCTGTTTGTCATCGACCACCAAAGCGGTCTGCGTATCGATTTCAGCCATATAAAGGCCTTCGGCGGTCTGCTCGGTGACATAGACAAAACGCGATTGAAACTGCTTGACCAACTTAGCGCGCAAATCGCCCAGTACGAAAAGGGCGTGCATATCCAGATTACTTACTGCCAATGAAAGGTCTCCCCAGATGAAAAACCGTCGCTCTGCGAAGCGGCTCGATCGCCGGTTCGCGCGCCACAGCGGACACAACTGACCCCAAGGGCCAACCGATGAAGATTAAAGGAAATGAAGCTTCGATTACCGCCTGCGCAACGTCTCGACATAAAACCGGCTGCTCAGAACTTTCCTACAGCAGGCCGAAGCCTCTGTCAGAATTTTCGGCAGAATACTGCAAGTAGAAAAGAATTTTCCGACATTCAGCACCCGAAAAACATGAGATAGATAAACCCATGGCTGCCCCTCTCGTCTGGCGGCCACCTCTATCTGATTGCCCAGCCTGAATATGGAGTGCGCACAACCATGCCAGAAACCTACAAAAACCACCGTCCAACCCCGGAACGGGATTCGCCATCCGCCCTTTACGCCCACTATCCAACGGTCGCCAAGGGCCCTGGTCCGGGGCTGCCCGCGTATCGGGTGATCCCTGCCGGGAAGGCGTTCTATCATGTCGTGGAAACCGCCACCAACCGGGTCATCGGCTATCGCCGCCAGCACGCCGATGCCTGCGCGCTGGCCCGGCAGCTGGAAACTGGCGAGCCGGACGAACAAACGCATATTCAAGAGAACTCTGGCGCTTAGCGTAGTTCCAATCCCACAACAGCGACACAATCAACCATCTGCGGCATAGCCTGCCGAGGAGTCGACATGGAACTGCAAAACAACGATCTGGGCACTCTGTTCCAGCAACTCAATCTGGAAAGCGACCCCGAGAGCATCGACGCCTTCATTGCCAGTCATCAGCTCAGTGACGACGTGAAACTGGTCGATGCAGACTTTTGGTCACCAGCCCAGGCGGCCTTTCTCAAGGAACAACTGCGTGAAGACGCCGATTGGGCAATGACGGTCGACGAACTCAACGTACGCCTTCACGAAACCCCGCAGCAGTAAACCTGGGTCGCCCTGCGACCTGGGTATCGAAACGCCTAACGCTTGAGCGCGGTGCCCACCCCGATATCGTCGAGCTCGCCGTCAACGGCGGCCTGCTCCTCGATGCTTTCAAGCAAGCCGAACATGGTCCGCCAGGCGCTACGGCATTCCTCAGCCTCGACCCGACTGCCAAACGCAGTTCCGCGCTGCTCGCCATTGACGAGTACCACCCAGCACACCTTGTGGCCTTGGTTGCGCAGGGCCTGAGGCACCCCGCTGCCGATCATCACGGCAATATCGATCTTGCACTGCATGACCTCCCTCCCGAGATTTCATAGCTAGCTAACGATACGTCCATGATAGAGAGATATTCCCTGAGGAAACAGCACCTTGCAGCACAGCAGCATTACCGCTGACGCAACAATGGGTGTGCGAGCGCGCGATGCATGGCGCAGTGCCGATGGACTTGAAAGGTTATCGGCAGGGTCGGCGTTGTATTGAGCGACTGTGATCAGCGCCAGGCCATCATATAGCCATTATCTACCGTTGCCTGTACTCAGGCAACGGCATTTGCAACACGCCGATAAGCAGGAGGAGGACAGAGGATATCCGCTCCGGTGGTGATCGCTAGACTATGACTCAGCGCGGCCTCAAGCCTGACGCTGGTGTCGATCGATCTGTTCGTGGCGCTCTTGAGCTTCGATGCAGTACTTGGTGGTCGGGCTGATCAGCAGGCGCTTGAGACCGATCGGCTCGCCGCTGTCGTCGCACCAGCCGAAGCTGTCATCGGCAATGCGCCCAAGGGCCATTTCCAGTTGCGGAAGCAGGCGCTGGTCGCGATCGATCACATTGACCAGCCAGTGGCGCTCTTCTTCTACCGAAGCGGCATCGGCAGGATCGGCCGGCGTGTCCAGGCTCTCGATAGCTACACGGCTCTGCTCGATGCGCTCATGGGTCTCGACCTTCATGGCCTGCAACAGCTCCGTGAAGTAGGCCAGTTGCTCGGCATTCATGTAGTCATCAGCCGGCATGGCCAGCAACTTTTCCTTTGTCATTGATTTCTCTATAAAAAATACGTGCATTCAGGCGAATCGTGGTGCGTGTCGAGGGCAGGCCCTCGGCATGCGGCAATCTCCAAGCGCCAGCCGGCACTCATTTATGAGGGGCGGCAGTCTAAGGCGGCTTCATCCGCGCAGCAATAGCGTTGTCGGCTCAATTGACCAATAACCCTTCTGCAGGCAGCAAAGGCGGCGTTCGGCAGATGAAAAATGGTGGCGAGTGTTCAATAATGAGTCTCATTATGTTACAAGTTAGCATCCTTATTACTATCTCCTGGTGTTCGATGCTCGTTCCGTTCCTAATCATGCTGCGCGAAGGTATTGAAGCCGCCTTGGTCGTCGGCATCATCGCCAGTTACCTGAAGCAGACCGGCCGCGGCCAATGGATGCCTGCCGTGTGGGTCGGCGTGTTTCTCGCCGTGGCCCTGTCGCTGCTGGTGGGCGGTGGCCTGGAACTGGTCAGCGCGGAATTCCCGCAGCGCCAGCAGGAACTGTTCGAAAGCGTGATCGGCATCGTCGCGGTGATTTTTCTGTGCACCATGGTCACTTGGATGCGCAAGGTGTCCCACTCGATCAAGCACTCGCTGCACGCCTCCCTCGATCAAGCGCTGGCCGGTTCCCAGAACCAGGTCTACGCATTGATCGGCATGGTGTTCTTCTCGGTCGCCCGCGAAGGGCTCGAAACAGTGTTCTTCCTGCTGGCCGTGTTCCAGCAGAGCACCGGCGCTTCGGCGCCCCTGGGGGCCCTGCTGGGTCTGATCTGCGCAGTGATCGTCGGTCTGGCGCTTTACAACGGCAGCATGCGCTTGAACCTCGGCGCGTTCTTCCGCTGGACCAGTCTGTTCATTCTGTTCGTCGCCGGCGGCATTCTCTCCAATTCGGTGCGTTCGCTGCATGAAGCGGGCGTGTGGAATTCCCTGCAGGACGTGGTCTTCGACATCAGCGCCATCCTGCCGATGGACGGCCCGGTCGGCTCGGTCCTGTCCGGCATGTTCGGTTATCAGGACGCCCCGACCGTAAGCGTTTTGGGCGCCTACCTGATCTTCATGACCGTGGCCTTGGTGCTGTTCTTCATGCCGGCGCCCAGGCGCGTCGCCGTTTCTGCCAACAAACCCTCTGTTTCGCATCAATAAGGCCCACCATGTCCAACCCAGCATCCCCCCTGCCACCGCGCCTGATTCGCGTGGCGGTGGCCGGTTCGGTCATCCTCATGATCGCTGCCGGCGGCCTGTTCTATTACGCCTCCAAGTCCGCGTCGAGCAAACGCGCGGCCAATAGCGAAGGCGAGATCACCGTCACCATCCACCCGAAGAGCTGCGAACCGAACTCGCTGACGGTGCCGGCGGGCAAGACGCGCTTCAAGATCGTCAATGCCTCGGACCGTGCGGTGGAATGGGAGATTCTCGACGGCGTGCTGGTGGTCGAAGAGCGTGAAAACATCGTGCCGGGCCTCAGCTCCATCATCAATGCCAATCTGCAGCCAGGCGACTACGCCATCACCTGCGGCCTGCTGAGCAACCCGCGTGGCACCCTGCACGTGACTGCCACGGCGGAATCCGACGCACTCGCCAAGGCCAAGCCTTCGCTGGTCAATTTCGTTGGAGCGCTGTCCGAGTACCGTGTGTACCTGAGCATGCAGGGCAGCGCCCTGATCAAGGCCGTGGATGCCCTCAACGCCGCCATCGCATTGGGCGACGTCGCTCAGGCGCAGGCGCTCTACGTGCCGGCCCGCACTGTCTATCAGCACATCGCCCCCGCCGCGCAACGCATGGCCGAGTTGAACAACGCCATCGAAGCCCGCGCCGACTATTACGAAAAACGCGAGCAAGACCCAGGTTTCAGCGGCTTCCACCGCCTGGAATACGGCCTGTTCGCCAAGAACAGCGTCGATGGCCTGACCCCGGTCGCGCAAAAACTGCTGGCCGATGTCACCCGTCTGAAGCAGGAACTGCTGGCTCAGCAACTGCCGCCCGAGCAGTTGATCACCATCATTTCGCGCAACATTCGCAGCCTGGCCGAGACCCGCACCAGCGGCGAAGAAGAGCGTTACAGCCACAGCGACCTCAACGGCTTCGCCGCCAACCTCGAAGGCACCCGCAAGGTCGTCGACCTGCTGCGTCCGCTGCTGACCAAGTCCGGCCCGCAGGTACTGGCGAGCATCGACACCGCGGCCAACGACCTGGATGTGGAGCTCAACGGCTTCAAGGACCAGGACGCCTTCATCTCGTACGACAAGGTCGACGCTTCGCAGCGCAAGCAGATTGCCGACCGTGCCAAGGCCCTGGCCGATGCACTCGATGGAATTTCTCCTGCCCTTGGCCTGACCGGCCAGTAACCACGTAGACGACATTCGATGAGCGATTCAGACAACGCCCCCCACTCGCTACAACGCCGTAAGGTCCTCATGGGCCTGGGCGCTGCCGGTGCCGCCCTCGCCGGCAGCGCCCTGACCTGCCCGGCCATGGCCGCTGAAGCCAAGGTCACCGAAGCGCCGCACAGCGACAAGACTGCGGACGTGCATGCCTATGAAGGCCTGCATCAATCCGGCATCGTCACCCCGCGCCCTGCCGCCGGCATGATGGTGTCCTTCGACGTGCTGGCCCAGGACCGCGAAGACCTCGAACGGCTGTTCCGCACCCTGGACGCGCGCATCCGCTTCCTGATGAAAGGCGGCCCGGTCGCCGAGATCGACCCCAAGCTGCCGCCGCTGGATTCCGGCATCCTTGGCCCGGTGATCAACCCGGACAACCTGACCATTACCGTGTCGGTCGGCAACTCGCTGTTCGACGAGCGTTTCGGTTTGGCGGCGGTCAAACCCAAGCGCCTGAGCCAGATGGTCGGCTTCCCCAACGACGGCCTGGAAGAGAGCTTCTGCCACGGCGACATGACCCTGCAGTTCTGCTCCAACACGCCAGACACCAACATCCATGCGCTGCGTGACATCGTCAAGAACCTGCCCGACCTGCTGTTCGTACGCTGGAAGCAGGAGGGCACGGTGCCCTCGCAGCCGCCGCTCAAGCCCGGCCAGCCCGCCGAGAGCGCGCGTAATTTCCTGGGTTTCCGCGATGGCTCGGCCAACCCGGATTCCAACGACGCCAAGGCCATGAACGCTCTGGTGTGGGTGCAACCGGGCAGCGACGAACCGGCCTGGGCCGCCAACGGCAGCTATCAGGCGGTGCGGGTCATCCGCAACCTGGTCGAGCGCTGGGATCGTACCCCGCTGCAGGAGCAGGAAAGCATCTTCGGGCGCAAGAAGCCCACCGGCGCGCCCATGGACGGCAAGGTCGAGACCGACGTCCCCGACTACGCCAAGGACCCGGAAGGCAAGATCACCAAGCTCGACGCGCACATCCGCCTGGCCAACCCGCGCACCCCGCAATCGCAGGCCAACTTGATCCTGCGTCGCCCGTTCAACTATTCCAACGGCGTCAACAAGAATGGCCAGCTCGACATGGGGCTGCTGTTCATCTGCTACCAGGCCGACCTGGAAAAAGGATTCATCACCGTGCAGACCCGCCTTAACGGCGAGCCCCTGGAGGAGTACCTCAAGCCGATCGGCGGCGGGTACTTCTTCACTCTGCCCGGCGTGAAAAGCGACAAGGACTTCATCGGTCAGTCGCTGCTTGCTGCTTCGCATACAAAAACCGTGGCCTGACCCTTAATATTTCGTATGAGAACTTCCATGAAAAAGACACCGCTGGCGCTGTTGATGACCCTGGGTATGCTGAGCACTCCGTTCTCGGCGTTCGCCGCCGCCCCGGCCACTCTGGATCTGGTCGCACCTATCTCTGATTACAAGATCTATGTGACCGAGCAAGTTGACCAACTGGTAACCCAGACTCAGGCCTTCACCGATGCCATCAACAAGGGCGACCTGGCCACCGCCAAGAAGCTGTACGCGCCAACCCGCGTGCACTACGAATCGATCGAGCCGATTGCCGAGCTGTTCAGCGATCTGGATGGCTCGATCGACTCCCGTGTCGATGACCACGAAAAAGGCGTTGACGCTGATGACTTCACTGGTTTCCACCGTCTGGAGTACATCCTCTGGGACAAGAAGACCACTGACGGCACCAAAGATCTGACCGCTGGCCTGCTCAAGGACGTCAAGGATCTGCAGACCCGCATCGCCGGCCTGACCTTCCCACCAGAGAAAGTCGTTGGCGGCGCGGCGGCGCTGATGGAAGAAGTCGCGGCCACCAAAGTGTCCGGCGAAGAAGACCGTTACAGCCACACCGACCTGTATGACTTCCAGGGCAACGTCGACGGCGCGAAGAAAATCGTCGACCTGTTCCGTCCACAAGTCGAGAAGACCGACAAGGCGTTCATTGCCAAGGTCGACAAGAACTTCGCCACGGTCGACAAGATCCTGGCCAAGTACAAGACCAAGGACGGCGGCTACGAGACCTATGACAAGGTCAAGGAAGCTGACCGCAAGGCCCTCATCGGCCCGGTCAATACCCTGGCTGAAGACCTGTCGACTCTGCGCGGCAAGCTGGGCCTGAACTAAGGCTCGCCCCTGTAGCGAGGGGGCTTGCCCCCGAATACGCCGGTTCAGCGCCATCTGTGGAGCTGACACGGCGCAATCGGGGGCAAGCCCCCTCGCTACAGGGATCGGCCTCCCGGATCAGGTTCGCTGATCCCTGCGCAACACCCTCGGCAATAACACCCCGCCAAGCTTGCCCCTCCCCCGCTGGCGTTCTAGATTAGCCTTCAAAACGAAGGTATTGCCATGGCCCTTACCGACACCGCCACCGATATACGCCCGGGCGAAGCACTCGACGGCGCGCGTATCGACGCCTGGCTCAAGGCTCACCTGCCCGACCTGCAGGGCACCCCGACGCTGCGCCAGTTCCCCGCGGGAGCCTCCAATCTCACCTACCTGATCCAGTACCCACGGCGCGAGCTGGTGCTCCGACGTCCGCCCTTTGGCCACAAGGCCCGCAGCGCCCATGACATGGGCCGCGAGTTCCGCATCCTCAACGCCTTGCGCCCCGCGTTCGTCTATGGCCCGCAGGCCTGGCTGCACTGTACCGACGAAAGCATCATCGGTGCCGAGTTCTATGTGATGGAACGGATCCAGGGCGTCATCCTGCGCACCGATCTGCCGGCGGAACTGAATTTCGACCCTCAACGTACCCGCCGCCTGTGCGAAAGCTTTATCGACCGGCTGGTGGAGCTGCATCAGGTCGACTATGTCGCCTGCGGTCTCGGCGATCTGGGCAAGCCTGAGGGATACGTGCAGCGCCAGGTCAGCGGCTGGAGCGAGCGCTACGACCAGGCCCGTACCCCTGACGCACCGGCCTGGGACGCGGTAAAAACCTGGCTGCGCGACAAACAGCCAGCGGACAGCGGCCGCGCCAGCTTGCTGCACAACGATTACCGCTTCGACAATGTGATCCTCGACCCCGCCGACCCGCTGCGCATCATCGGCGTGCTGGACTGGGA
The DNA here is from genome assembly GCF_058986725.1 of Pseudomonas sp. GW821-FHT01A09. Lineage (NCBI taxonomy): Bacteria > Pseudomonadati > Pseudomonadota > Gammaproteobacteria > Pseudomonadales > Pseudomonadaceae > Pseudomonas > Pseudomonas sp. GW821-FHT01A09. Next base: position 67,789 of record NZ_JBYSWB010000027.1, on the reverse strand, counting down.
ACTGGCGACCCTGGGCGATCCGCTGATGGACCTGGGCAACTCGCTGGCCTACTGGATCGAAGCGGACGATCCACCGGCCGTGCAACGGATGCGCCGCCAACCCAGCAACGCCCCGGGCATGCTCGACCGCGAGGCGTTCGTGGCGTACTACGCGCAGCGCGCCGGCATCGCGGTGAGCAACATGGACTTCTATCGGGTCTATGGCTTGTTCCGCCTGGCCGGGATCATCCAGCAGATCTACTTCCGCTTCTATCACGGGCAAACCGCCGATCCGCGTTTCGCGCCGTTCATCCACATGAACGGCGTGCTCGAACGCATGAGCCTGCAGGTGATCGAGCAGTCGCGGCTCTGAGCCCTCCACTCTTTGAAGGACACCGACAGTGACCAAGACCACCCTGTTCGACCTCGACGGCAAGATCGCCTTCGTTTCCGGCGCCAGCCGCGGTATCGGCGAAGCCATCGCTCACCTGCTGGCGCAGCAAGGCGCCCACGTGATCGTTTCGAGCCGCAGGCTCGACGGTTGCCAGGCGGTGGCGGACGCGATCGTCGCCGACGGTGGCAAGGCCACGGCAATAGCCTGTCACATCGGCGAAATGGCCCAGATCGAAGCGGTATTCGCCGCCATCGCCGAGCAGTTCGGACGCCTGGATATCCTGGTCAACAACGCCGCGACCAACCCGCAATTCGGGCATGTGCTGGACACCGACCTGAGCGCTTTCCAGAAGACCCTGGACGTGAATATCCGCGGCTACTTCTTCATGTCGGTGGCCGCCGGCAAGCTGATGCGCGGGCATGGCGGTGGCAGCATCATCAACGTGGCGTCGATCAACGGCGTCACGCCGGGGCATTTTCAGGGCGTGTATTCGATCACCAAGGCGGCGGTGATCAACATGACCAAGGTGTTCGCCAAGGAGTGCGCGCCCCTGGGCATTCGCTGCAATGCGCTGTTGCCGGGGATCACCGATACGCGCTTCGCCTCCGCTCTGGTGAACAACGAGGCGATCCTCAAGACCGCCATGGTGCAGATCCCACTCAAACGGGTGGCCAAGCCCGACGAGATGGCCGGGGCGGTGCTGTATCTGGCCAGCGATGCGTCGAGCTATACCACGGGCACGGCGATCAATGTCGACGGCGGGTTTCTGGCCTGACGCACCGTCAATGGCGATTCCCCCGGCTGCCGCGCTGTAGCGAGGGGGCTTGCCCCCGATCGGGCGTGCCGGGATGCAGGTATTGTGTCGCCAATTTCGGGGGCAAGCCCCCCCGCTACAGGATCGTGTTCGGCTGGAACAGTCGGTACAATGCCGGCCTTCAGCGCGGTGGCTTTGCCGCGCATCCCTGCCCAGCAAGTTGCCCACCATGCCCCTCGAACTCAGCGTCAGCCTCACCACCCTCGGGATTCTCGCGGCCGTGGCCTTCGTGGCCGGATTCATCGATGCCATCGCCGGCGGTGGCGGCTTGCTGACCACACCCGCCTTGCTCACCGCCGGGCTGCCACCGCACCTGGTCTTGGGCACCAACAAGCTCAGCTCGACCTTCGGCTCGGCCACTGCGGGTTTCACCTTCTACCGGCGCAAGCTGTTCCATCCGCGGCAATGGGTCCACGCCTTGGTCTGCACGGCGATCGGCGCACTGGTAGGCGCCGTGGTCGCTCACTACCTGCCCGCCGAATGGCTGAACAAGATGCTCCCGGTGATCGTCTTCGGCTGCGGCCTGTACCTGCTGTTCGGCGGCACGCCCAAGGCGCCGCTGGACGTCGACGTGCCGATCCGCAAAAAATGGCAAACGCCTCAGGGCCTCACGCTGGGTTTCTATGACGGCGTGGCAGGCCCCGGCACTGGCGCGTTCTGGACCGTAAGCACGCTGCTGCTCTATCCCATCGACCTGGTCAAGGCCAGCGGCGTGGCACGCAGCATGAACTTCGTCAGCAATGCCGCGGCGCTGATGGTGTTCGTCATCAATGGCCAGGTGGACTGGCTGATCGGCCTGTGCATGGGCGCCTGCGTGATGATCGGGGCGTTTTTCGGTGCACGCACGGCCATCGGCGGCGGGGCGAAATTCATTCGCCCGGTGTTCATCAGCGTAGTGCTGGCACTGACCGTGCGCCTGGCCTGGCAGCATTGGTTCAGCGCTGGCGCTTAGCCTGTAGCGAGGGGGCTTGCCCCCGAAAAGGGTCGCCACACTGTAGTTACGTGGTGAAGCGAATTTTTTCGGGGGCGAGCCCCCTCGCTACAGGGGTGTTTATCAGGCGGGCATTTGGGGTTCGGGCAGACCGAGGCGCTGGGCGACGTAAAGATCAATCAGATACCGCGCGATAGATCGCGACATCGGCAGCGGCGGCAGCGCGTCGACACGGAACCACTGCGCGTCTTCGATTTCATCGACCTGGGGCACGATGTCGCCACCGGCGTACTCGGCATGAAACCCAAGCATCATCGAATGCGGGAACGGCCAGCACTGGCTGCCCACATAGCGAATGTTCTTCACTTGGAGCTGCACCTCCTCATACACCTCGCGGACCACGCAATCTTCAGCCGACTCACCGGGCTCGGCGAAGCCGGCCAGGGTACTGTAGACCCCGGTGACGAAGCGCGGCGAGCGGGCCAGAAGGATTTCATCGCCGCGGGTGATCAGCACGATCATGCTCGGCGAGATCCGCGGATACGCCCGCAGGTCGCAGACCTCGCAGTGCATGGCGCGCTCACGCGGTATCTGCACGTTCGGCGCGCCACATCGGCCACAGAAACGGTGCTCGTTGGCCCAGGTAGCGATCTGCGCGGCGTAGGCCAGCACCTTGTAGTGAGCGAAATCGTCGTTGAGCATGAAGGCCCGCAGCCCCTGCCATTGGCTGCCGGGCAGCTCGCTGGCGCCGTCGAGGACCAGCAGATAGACCGGCTCGCCATCGAAATGACCGATGCCGTGCTCGAACGCCAGCGCCAGGCCGAGGCCCTTGACCCATTCGCGGGAAAACAACACGCCGTTGTCATCGAAGGCGAAGCCCTGCCTGCTGTGCACCACGGCCAGGCCGCCGGGGGTTTGGGTATCGAGTACCGAAGTGATCCATCGTTGCGACATCACGGAAATTCCTTGGTTTGGCACCGGCCCGCCGTCTCAGTCATCGAAGACTGGCGTCTGCGCGCTCATGCTGGCGGCCATGGCCAGGCGCAGGTCATGGGATTGCAGCATGGCGGCGTTCCAGGTGGCGATGTATTCGAGGCCGTCATCGATACGGTGATCGCGCATATAGCTGATCATGCGTTTGGTGCCGGCTACGGCTATCGGGGATTTTGCGGCAATTTGCCCGGCGATGGCAAAGACCCCTTTGTGCAGAGCCTCGACATTTTCATACGTACGGTTGACCAGGCCGATGCGTAGCGCCTCTGCATGCTCCACCGTGCGCCCAGTGTAGGCCAGTTCGCGCAGCAGGCCGTCGCCGATGATCCGCGGCAAGCGTTGCAGGGTGCCGACATCAGCGGCCATGCCCATGTCGATTTCCTTGATGGAAAACTGCGCGTCCTCGCTGCAGTAGCGCATGTCGCAGGCAGCGATCAGGTCGATGGCGCCACCGATGCAATAGCCCTGCACGGCGGCCAGCACCGGCTTGCGGCATTGATCGACGGCATTGAACGAGGCCTGCATCTGCAGGATCTTGCGCCGCAGCAAGCGCGCGTTGCGCCCCACGTCCCTGCCCAGTTCGCTGGCCACCGAGGCCAGCAGCGCCAGGTCGATACCGGCACTGAAGTGCTTGCCGGCACCACTGAGCACGACCACGCGCACGGCGTCGGTGTCGTCGATCCACTGGAAAATCTCGACGATCTCACGCCAGAAGTCGGCGTTCATGGCGTTGGCCTTGGCCGCGCTGTTGATCTGCACATGGGCGATGCCGGCATCCACGGCGACGGTGAAGGCTTGGTAATCGGTCATGGGGGCGTCCTGTCTGTTTTTGGATGGGCAGGACTATAGCAAGGGTGGGTGACGGGGAATCAGCCAAGGCCCAGACTCACCTACCTTGTAGCGGGGGGGCTTGCCCCCGAAAATAGTCGCCACACCATTGTTGCGAGGTGAAGCGAATTTTTTCGGGGGCAAGCCCCCTCGCTACAGGGCGCTTTCGGCCCGCGTCTGCGCCGGCGCATGGGCGCGGTGCAGATTGAGCGCGGTATTGATGATGCCGATATGGCTGAACGCCTGGGGGAAGTTGCCGAGCATGCGCTTGCCCAGGTGGTCGTACTGCTCGGCCAGCAAGCCGACATCGTTGCACAACCCGGCCAGGCGCTCGAACAGCTCTTCGGCGTCGTCGTCGCGGCCCAACAGCACGTAGACATCCGCCAGCCAGAACGAACAGACCAGAAAGGTCCCTTCCCCCGGCGTCAGGCCGTCGTCCACCTCGTGGGACTCGTAGCGCAACAGCAGACCATCGCGCAGCAAGCGCTTCTCGATAGCCGCCACCGTGGCGACGAAACGCGGATCCTCGGCCGGCAGAAAACCGGTCAAGGCGATCTGCAACAAGCTGGCATCGACATCCTCGGCGCCGAACGACTGCACGAAATAGCCCAGCTCGGCGTTGAAACCCTTGTCGCACACCTCACGGTGAATCTGCTCGGCCACCGCACGGTAATGGGCTTGCAACTCGGGGTCGATGCCTTCCGCCACATTGGCAGCCCGATCGAACGCCACCCAGGCCATGACCTTGGAATGGGTGAAGTGCCGCGGCTCGGAGCGAATCTCCCAGATTCCTTCATCCGGCTTTTGCCAGATTTTCTCCAGGAACGGCATGATCAAGCGCGACACCGAGGTGCTGCGCGGATGGCGCGGCAGCCCATTACGCAACGCCTGGCTCATGGCATCCGCCACCTCGCCGTAGACATCGAGCTGGGTCTGGGTCGCGGCGGCATTGCCGATCCGCACCGGGGTGGATTGCTCGTAGCCGCTGAGCCACGGCAAAGTGCTCTCGGGCAGCCGCCGCTCGCCGCCCAGGCCGTACATGATCTGCATCTGCTCGGGGTTGCCGGCCACTGAGCGCAGCAGCCATTCGCGCCAGGCGCTGGCTTCCTCGTAATAGCCCAGGTTCATGAATGCCAGCAACGTCATGGTCGCGTCGCGCAGCCAGCAGTAGCGGTAGTCCCAGTTGCGCTCGCCGCCCAGGCGCTCCGGCAGCGAGGTGGTGATCGCCGCGACCATGCCTCCAGTAGGCTCGTAGGTCATGGCCTTGAGGGTGATCAGCGATCGCTTGACCAGCTCGCTCCAGCGCCCTACCGGCGGGCAACGATCAGAGAACGCCCGCCAGTAACGCTCGGTACTCTGCAACGCTTGCTCACCGTCGAAGCCCGCTTGCACCGGGGTGTTGGAGCCCTGATGCGACAGGCGAAAAACCTTGCGCTCGCCGGCCTTGACCACAAAGCGGCTGCCAGTGTGATGGTCCCGCGCCTGCAACGCCGTGGCGCTGCGCATCACCAGCATCTCCGGACCGGCCACGGCGGTGAGGGTCAGCGGGCTGATCTTCTCGACCCAGGGCACGCTGCTGCCGTAGTCGAAGCGCATCACCAGGTCCATCTCGAAATCCACCTCGCCGTGCAGGCCGTGGACGATGCGCAACACGCTGGCCGGCTCGTCGATGGGCATGCAGTCGATCAGCACCGCGGTGCCGGTATCGGTCTCGAAGGTGGTTTCGAGGATCATGGTGCCGTCGCGGTAGCGGCGCGTGACCTTGGCATCCGGGCTGATCGGGCCGATGCGCCAGCGACCGTTTTCGCTGTCGCCCAGCAAGGCGGCGAAACAGGCGGGGGAATCGAAACGGGGAAAGCATAACCAGTCCAGCGAGCCGTTCTTGTCGACCAGCGCGGCAGTCCTGCAGTTGCCGAGCACAGCGTAGTCTTCGATCAAAGCAGTCATGGTGGTCCTCAGCGTGGGGAAACTCACCCCGCCGCCGAATCCCCTGAAAGCGAGGGATCAGGCGCGTGGCAGTATAAATTCCTGGATGGCACGGGCGACGCCGTCATCGGCATTGCTGTCGGTCACGGCATCGGCCTGGCGCTGCACGTCCGGGTGGGCCTGGCCCATGGCGACGGCATAACCGGCGCGCTTGAACATCGGTACATCGTTGGCGCCATCGCCAATGGCCGCAGTCTGCGCCAAGGGGATATGCAAGTAATCGGCAAGGCTGGCCAGGGCATCGCCCTTGTTGGCCGCCAGCGCGGTGACGTCCAGATAATATTGCTGCGACCGCGAGGCCAGGGCCTGGCCTTCGATCATCGGCAGCAATTGCTTCTCGAGGTCGATGAGCAGTTGGAAGTCGTCGGTGGTGGCGACGATCTTGTCGACGCGCTCAAGGTACGGGGCGAAATCGTCGACCAGCTTGGGCCCATAGCCGAGCGCCTGCAGCTCGGTGTCGAAGTAGGCGCCGCTGCGGTCCCGGGCGAGCCAGTGATCGTCGGCGAACACCCAGATGGTCACCGGGTGCTCGGCGAACAGCTGCAGTGCGGTGTGCACTGCGGCGGGCTCGACGCAATGGCGTTGCAGCACGCTGCCATCGACGGCGCAGAGGTTGCCGCCGTTGAAGGCCAGGGTTGGTACCTCGATGCCCAGTTGCTGCACTTGCTTGCGCATCGCCCTCGGCGGTCGGGCGCTGGCCAGGCTGAAGTGCACCCCGGCTTTTTGCAGTTGCGCGACCGCAGCGATCACAGCCGGCGACAGGTTATGGTCGGGCAGCAGCAAGGTGCCGTCCATGTCGCTGAGCATGAGTTTTATGCCAGCCATGCCGGCCTCTTCGCGAGCGAACTCGGCTCCCACAGGTGCGTGTGGCTGTGGGAGCGAGGCTTGCCCGCGAAGGGGACCGTGAGACTTGCCCGAATCCGCGTCACTCATCCCAGCGGACGCCAGGCGCGGTTGTCGCGGGCCAACAGTTCATCTGCGGCCTGCGGCCCATCGGTGCCCGCCGCGTACATCCGCACCTTGCCGGCATCCGCCCAGGCATCCAGGAACGGCTGCACCGCCCGCCAGCCGTTCTCGATGTTGTCAGCGCGCTGGAACAGCGTCTGGTCACCGATCAGGCAGTCGTAGATCAGGGTCTCGTAACCGGTGGACGGCTGCATTTCGAAGAAGTCCTTGTAGGCGAAGCCCAGTCGAACGTTCTGCATATCCAGCGCCGGGCCGGGTTTCTTGGCCTGCAGGTCGAACCACATGCCCTCGTCCGGCTGAATCTGGATGTGCAGGTAGTTGGACTTGAGGTCATCGACCTCGGTGTCGCGGAACTGCGCGTACGGCGCCTGCTTGAAGCAGATGGCGATCTCGGTGTCGCGCACGCTCATGCGCTTGCCGGTGCGCAGGTAGAACGGCACGCCCATCCAGCGCCAGTTGTCGATCATCACCTTGAGGGCGACATAGGTCTCGGTCTGGCTTTGCGGATCGACCTTGGGTTCTTCGACATAGCCCGCCTCGCCCTTGGGGCCTGGCGCATACTGACCGCGGACCGAGTTCTTGATCGCTTCGGCCTTGTCGTACGGGCGTATCGCGCCGATGACCTTGGCCTTTTCACCCCGTACCGCATCGGCACCGAAGGCTGCCGGCGGCTCCATGGCAACCATGGCCAGCAGCTGGAACAGGTGATTGGGCACCATGTCGCGCATAGCGCCGGTGCTGTCGTAGAAGTTGCCGCGGGTTTCGACCCCGACGGTTTCCGCTGCGGTGATCTGCACGTGGTCGATGTAGTGATTGTTCCAGAACGCCTCGAAGATGCCGTTGGAGAAACGGCTGACGAGGATGTTCTGTACGGTTTCCTTGCCCAGGTAGTGGTCGATGCGATAGATCTGCTTCTCGCTCATCACACTCAGCAGGCTGGCGTTCAAGGCTTCGGCGGTAGCCAGGTCGGAGCCGAACGGCTTTTCGATGACCACACGGCGGAAGGCTTGCGGCGTTTCTTGCAGCAGCCCCGCCTTGCCCAGGCGCGTCGCCACTTCACTGAAGAACCGCGGCGAGGTCGCCAGGTAGAACATGGCGTTGCCGGTACCGTTTTCCTCGATGCGCTTGGCAATGGCGGCATAGGTCTCATCGGCGACGAAGTCGCCAGTGATGTAGCTGATGCGCTTGGCCAGGCGCGCCCACAGGGCTGGGTCCAGCGCCTCGTCGGCGCTGCCCCCTTTGGCCTTGGCTTGCTCGCGGATGAAGTCTTCGAGCTTTTGCGCGAAGGCTTCATCGGTAACTTCGTTGTGGTCGACGCCGACGATGTGCAAGCCGTTATCCAGCAAGCCATCGCGGCTGAGGTTGTACAGGGCCGGCGTCAACAGCCGTTTGACCAGGTCGCCATGGGCGCCAAAAAGGAAAATCGTGGTGGGCGGAGCTGCTTCTACCTTGGATTTTCCTTTTTTCATTACTTCTTCACCTCTACGTGACCACCAAAACCGAAGCGCATGGCGGAAAGCATTTTATCGCCATAAGTGGCGTCTTGACGGGAACGGAAGCGCGCAAACAACGCACTGGACAGCACCGGCACCGGCACCGCCTGCTCGACGGCGGCATCGATGGTCCAACGGCCTTCGCCGCTGTCCGAGACCTTGCCGGAGTATTTGACCAGCTCGGGGTCGGAAGCCAGCGCATCGGCGGTCAGATCGAGCAGCCAGGACGAAACCACACTGCCACGGCGCCAGACTTCGGCGATGTCGGCCAGATTCAGATCGAAGCGCTGGTCTGCAGGCAGCTCTTCGCTGTTCTTGGTCTTGAGGATGTCGAAGCCCTCGGCGTAAGCCTGCATCAGGCCGTATTCGATGCCGTTGTGGATCATCTTCACGAAGTGGCCGGAACCGACCGGGCCTGCGTGGATGTAGCCATGTTCGGCGCGGTTGGACTCGCCTTCCAGACCAAGGGTGCGAGGGATGTTGCCGACGCCCGGGGCCAGAGTGGCGAACAATGGCTCGAGGCGTTCGAAGACGGCGGTTTCAGCGCCGATCATCATGCAGAAGCCGCGATCCAGGCCCCAGACGCCACCGGAGGTGCCGACGTCGACGTAGTGCAGCTGCTTTTCAGCCAGCTCCTTGGCACGACGGATGTCGTCCTTGTACATGGTGTTGCCGCCATCGATGATCACATCGTCGGGCGACAGCAGCGCGCTGAGCTCATTGATGGTGTCTTCGGTGATCTTGCCGGATGGCAGCATCACCCACACCGCGCGTGGTGCCTGCAGCTTGCTGACCATGTCGGCCAACCCGCTGGCAGCTGTCGCGCCCTCGCTCGCCAGGCCCTGGACCGCCTGCTCGCTACGATCGTAGACCACTGTCGAGTGGCCATCGCGCATCAGCCTTCTGGAGATATTGCCGCCCATGCGACCCAGTCCAACGATTCCCAATTGCATGCCTGCGCTCCACAAATAAAAAGAAGGCGAACGTCACCTTTATAGCTCATGCGATCCTCTGGTTAGTCCCATCCCGGACCGCATAGTTCGGCGATTTTACCATTCATCGGCTGGTAAAACTAAATAGCGACCTACCGTCTGGCGATTTGCTTAATCAATTCGGGCACTTGCAGCAAAAATGAAAAAAATCACAGGGACCATAAAAAATAAAAAAGTTCCCATGAAAAGCGAAAGAAATCATCATCCGTGCCGATAGCGGTAGGAGCCTGACGCGAAAGTCGCCCAGGGCGCCTATCCTTAATATCTGTGCCGGTAGTTTGCGAGGTGTGCAATGGGTACTGTAGTGACAACGAACCAACCACAAACGCTCTATGTCAGTGTTCGCCGCGATGAGCTGCGTGCGCTCAAGCAAGAACGCGACGAGCTGCAAGACAAGGTCGCTTTCCTGACCAGCCTGCTGCAGCAAGCCAAGCAGAATGCCATGGGCTTCGAAGCTCAGGCGCGTATCGCCTGACGTCAGCCCGATGTGCAGGCGCTCGATCGAGCGCCTGTCCAGCGGATCACGCCACTGCGCCGTGATCTGTCAACTCCCGCTTCAATCCCCCTGCTCGATCCCTACCGGCAAATACAGTTTGCGCGCCATGTTCGGCTGGATCTCGGCCCGAATGATGCCCTTGGCCCCCTTTGCAGTATCGCCCAGCGCCATGAAATCCTTGGCGGTCATGAATCGCTGCGCCACGGTCTTCAGGTGGGCGACGGTGAATCCCTCGGCGACCGTGCCGATTTTCGGATAATGAAAATGCGCGTACCACAACACGCCGGCGTCATCCTTGATGGCATATTCCTGCAGATAGTCGCCACTCTTGAGCAAGCGGCGCGGTCCTTCGCGCTCGATCCGCGCCTCGCCTTCATCCACTAGCCATTGCACCCTCGATGCTTGCGGATCGCTGTTTTTGCACAGCTCGACGCGCAGGCGCCGGCCTTCGGTTTTCAGCAGTCGGGCCTTGTCGCGCAACTGCTTGATAGTGACGTCCGCCGATTGCCCCGTCGACGAAGACAGCCGATCGGTTTCATTGAGGCGGATCAACGCGCGATCAATGTCATCGGCCTTGTCGCGCAGGCCCTCCGCCACCCCATCGAGCAGGTTCTGGGTCTCGGACGGAATATGCGCCTTGCTCGCTTTCACCCTGGCCTTGGCTTGCTGCCATTGCCCTTCGGCTTGATCCAGCAACGCCTGGGCCTCACGCATCGAGGCTTCCAGCGGCGCCACCGGGCGTGGCTGCACCGCCGCAGACGCCACCACACGCTCCCAGTCATCGCCACCCGGCACCTGCTGGAATTGTTCAGTGGTGGTGTCATCCAGGCCGCCGACCACTTCGAAACGCTGCGCACCACCGTCGGTCGCGGCCTTGAGCTTGCCGACCAGCACCCCACGCTTGCGGCTGGTCACGATCACCTGCTGACGCACCGGCCGCTGCTGTTTGCGTTGCTGACGGGCGCGCAAGGTCTGCTGGCGAAACAGCGGTACCAACTGGGCCTCAGCAGCGCTGCGCAAGGCATCGACGTGCAGCAGCAAGCGCGCCACCGCCGGGGACAGCCGAGTGGGCTCGGTGGTGGCCTGGGTGAAATCCAGAGCGTCCTCCAGCGCCTCATAGCGTTGCAGCGCGCTGTCGAGCACCTGGATCTGTTCTTCATCGGTGAACTGCCCCGGCTCCAGGATCGCATTTTGCGACTGCGCGGCCAGCTTGGCTGAGGCGACCACTTCGCTCAGCATCCCCTCCGGGCGCGGCATCGGCTGTAGTTTCTCCTCGCTGAGCACGCCCAGCCAGTACAACTGCACGCCACGCCAGGTCAGTGGCGTGCCGAAAGGCGCCCAGGTCGGTTCGACCAGCGCCAGGAAGGGCGCGCCGAAATGCTCGACGCCACCCAGCTGCTCCAAGCGTCGCTGCGATTGCGCGGTCCAGTGGATCAACAGATCGATCAGGTCGCAACCGGCGCTGAAATCCTCGAAGCTGGACATCGGCGCCGCTTCAGGTGCCTCGCGACCAATGCCATCACCGAGGATCAACTCGCTCAACTGTTCGCGCAGCTTGCTGACGATCTCCCACTGCACTCGCAGCAACGAGCGCAGGTGCCCCGCGCGCTCCTCGAGGAAGCGCGGCAAGGGCTTGATCTTGTTCAATTCGGCGTAGGCATCGATGGCGTCGCCGCTGGCCACGACCATCTCGCTGGCCGTTTCGATAAAGCGCTGACGATAGACGGGGTACTGCCTGGAGCGTTGCGATTGCAGTTCGCTCATGACCTGCTGAGTGACCCTGAGTTTGCGGTCGATGAGCTCCTGCTTGTCGCGGTACTCGGTGACGGTCTTGAGCAAGTCCGTCTCGCGCTGCTGTTGTGCCTCCTTATAAGCCTTGCGCCCGCGCCCCGGCGAGCCACCCTGCAGGCGCAGCCGGGTGTCGACCTGCCAGCGCCCGGCCTCGTCGCGGCGCAGGTACGGGCCCCGTCGCAGCGGGTCGGCGAGATCGACGACCTGCAGCTCGCCGTCATCCAGCGCGAGGGCGAACCAGGCCATGTCGACCTGCCCGTACCACTGCCCTTGCAGCAGATGCAGGCCCTGAGTCGGGCCATGGGGAACGGCGCGACCAAAATCGCGCGGCGCCACTGCAAAGCTCGCCAGCGCGGCGCGCTGCTTGACGGTGAGACGATGAGTGGCCGACTGAAAGCCGAAATCCAGTTCATGCAGCGCCGGGACGCTTTCTGCCTCGGTGATTACTCGGCTGCTCACCGGCAGTGCCGGGTTCGGCCGCGTATCGCCGACCATGTCGAGCGGATCGCGCCACTCCCCAGCGTCCAGAATCGGCCGCACCAGGCGATCGAGACCACGGACGCGAGCCTCGAGGCTCTGCGCGAGGAGCACGAAGGCGGCATTGAAAAAGAATGCCGTCAGCGCCGTATTCGCCGCCTGCCGATCGCCTTTGATCTGATCCTCGAAGCCGTCAACGAACAGCTTGAGACTCTGCAGCATCCAGCCCGCCCCCGCCAGCGGCCCGCCTACCAGCGGCAGCAGAGCGTTGAACAGCAACCAGCCGAGCTCCCGGTAGCCGAGCCAGCGGCTCTCCTCGTTGCTGACCGACTGGCGATCGGCGAGGGTCTGCAACCCTGCCACGTTGTGCCGATAGAAGACCTCCCAGACATCCCCGGTCAGCGCGACGCCCGTCACGGTGGAAGGTGCCGGCCGCGTGATTTCGCTGGCCTCGTCACCCGGCAGAAAGTGACGGATATGCGGTTCCTCGAAGCCGCCATTGGCATAGACCGGCCGCGCCGCGGCGTCCATCCACAACAGCACGTCGTCCTGCAACGGGCCGGACTTGGCCAGCGCCGACCACAGCGCATGGGCATTGGGGAATTGCTGCAGAGGCTCGCGGGACAAGGGGCGATACAGCACGCAGACGCCTTCATCATCATCGCCCGGGCCGATCAGGTAAGCGCACTGAACGATATCGGGGCTCGCCCCCGGCGCCCGACGCAACGCCAACTGGCGCACACTCACCGCCGGCCGCTCGGTATTGACCTGACGGCTCAACGGCGGCACCGCCTGATCGATACCCAGGGCCCGGAGCAAGGTGCGCAGGCCGGCTTCGGTGACGCCGGCCTGCTGGCGGATTTTCAGCTCCAGCATCTTCAGCGGCAGTTGCACGCGCAGCTGCTCGATGAACAGCCGCTGTCGGCGCGGCGCTTCAGTGCCGTCATCGAGCAGCAGGCGGCGCAGCTGCGCGATATAGCGGCGGCCGATATCGACTTTCTGTACCAGGGCCACCACCGCCTCCTTGGTCACCCAGGCCGGCAGCCGTGAACCGGCGCGCGGTTCGATCTCCAGCAACCCACTGGGCCGCCCGTGCAGGTTGCACAGCGCCAGTGCTGGCAAGCTCAGCACCACGTACTCCAGATGAGCATCACCGGCCTGGGCTATCTCCAGCAAAGCGTTGGGCGCCTGATAGATGCGCACCTCGACGTCGTCCAGCGCTACTGGCTCGGTAGGGTGATCCGCGGCGATCTGGCGGGTGAGTTCGGCGCCGGCGTACTCCTCGATCGGGGCGAGGCCGTCCAGATACTGCTGGCCCGCGCTGCGACGCTGTACTTCAGCCAAGCGCGCCAACGCCCCGGCGTAGCGCACGCGCTCCACTCGCGCGGCGCTCTCCAGCCAGGCGGGCAGCACGTGACTCAACTGCCGGGCGCGGGTCAGCTCTTCGGGCTGGCTGAGGTCGTAGAGGCTTGTGGCGCGCTCGAGCATGTCTTCGAATGCGCCGATATCCGGGACCTGGACGCGATAATGCGCCGCCAGCGCGGTGATGTTGCTCAACTGATGTTCGAGGAGGATCTGCGCCTGGGTGTCGAAGATATCGGCATTGACCGGCACCAGACCGAAGTCCAGCGACCGACCCACCAGGCCGGCGCCCAGATCATCGGCTTCGGCGGCGGCCAGGCTGGGCAGATCGGCGAACGCCAGCACCTCGGCCAAGGGCCGGCACAGCATTACCCGCTCGGTCGCTTCGCCTTCCACGATTCGGGTGATGACCACATCGCTGGTGATCAGCGGCGTGCTCAACGCCGGGTTGTCGAGGCGTTCGATCTGCAACAGGGCAGTGCGGGTGCCGGCGGGCGGATTGCCGCTGCACACCCCGAGCAGGGTTTCGCTTTCGTCGCCATCCAGTCGGCCCTGCTCGGCCAGACGGCGCGTCACACTGCGCACATGCTCACGCAGATGGCCGGCCAGCCAGCGCCAGCGGCTGTCACCGCCGGCCTCGACCTGATTCCAGTACTCCACCAGCCGAAGCTTGTAACACTCGAGCAACGGCGGCCCCCATTCCTCGATCAGCTCCTCCACCTCGTCAATGTCCAGCGCCAGGCGCACGGGCGCTTCGGTGCCACGCTGCAGGGTCACGTGGTCGTAGTCGGCGATCAGATTGATCGGCACGTCCTGCAGATAGCGCTGGATCAGCAACTGCTCCAGGGGCACCGAGCAGTCAGGGCCGTTGGTCACGGGCCAGGCCAGCGCCAGGCTGGCGTCGTTGATGTGCAAAGGTGGTTTGCGCCAGGCCAAGGCCTGAACGATCAGCTCTCGGGCGACGCTGCGCAGTGACGGGCGGGCATCGAATTGGCGGCTGACACCGTTGGCCAACGGCGCATACTGGGCCACCAGGCTCAATACTGAAGATGAAGTGTCTGGCATAGGAACTCCTGAGCTCACCCCGGCGAAGGTGCCGGGACGGCCATCTGAAGTCATCGCCTTGGGCTGCGGGGCCTACTCCGCTACTACCTGACGCAGCGATAACCGCCCGTCAGTCGCCTGCCCTCCCGGATTTGCGGATATCTCCTACACTCAAGTCAACCTGTAAGCCGTTCGGAAACTTCACCGTAAAAAAGTCGAAACTTCTGAAACGCCCGCCGGTCAGCTATTAGGTAGGCCGTAGTAATCGACTCGTTGAAAGCGCGACTTGCCCACCCCTCTCTGTGAATACGTGACCGACAATTCATCGTCGGGCCTGCGTAGCGCTCGCGCGATTGACTGGGGCTGAATAAAAAAAGGTATTAGGCAGATGTAACCACCACTCGGGAGAGGGTCCACAATGATCAATGCCGCCGTCGAAACCCATGGGGAACGCTTCAATCAGCAGGTCAGCGAAGTTCCAACGCTGCCTGCTATCGCTTCGACCGGCAAACTGCTGCACGCTGAATCGACGCCAAATCCCAATCGCAAGAAAATCCTCTTCGTCACCTCCGAAATCGCCGACCTGGTCAAGACCGGTGGTCTGGGCGATGTATCCGCTGCCCTGCCCCGCGCCATGAGCCCCCTGCACGATGTGCGGGTGCTGATCCCCGGCTATCCGCAGGTGCTCAACAGCGGTCATCCGATTCATGTGGTCGGCGAACTGGGCGGCCATGCCGCGCTGCCGCCCTGCAAGGTCGGGCGCATGGACATGCCGGACGGCCTGGTGATCTATGTGCTGCTGTGCCCCGAGCTGTATGCCCGGGAAGGCACGCCTTACGGCGCCAACAACGGCCGCGACTGGCCCGACAACCATATCCGCTTCGCCCGCCTGGGCCTCGCCGCTGCCGACATCGCCGCCGGCCAGGGCATGGTGCACTGGCGCCCGGACATGGTTCACGCCCACGACTGGCCTGCTGGCCTGGCCCCGGCCTATATGCACTGGCGCGGCCTGAACGTGCCGACCCTGTTCACCATCCACAACCTCGCCTATCAGGGCGTGGTCAGCCTGGCCTGCTGCCCGGAGCTCGGCATTCCCGAGCACGCGCTGCAACAGGAAGGCATGGAATTCTACGGCAAGCTGTCGTTCCTCAAGGCCGGGATGTCCTATTCCAGCCACATCACCACGGTGAGCGCCACCTACGCCGAAGAAATCACCACCCCTGAATTTGGCTGCGGGCTCGACGGTTTCCTCAGCTACAAGGCGCAACAGGGCTTGCTCAGCGGCATTCCCAACGGCATCGACGAAAGCTGGGAGTCGGCCACCGACCCGCACCTGGTCTGCCCGTTCGGCCTCAACGACTGGGACGGCAAGAGCGTCAACGCCGACCACGTGCGCGAACTGTTCGGCCTGGAGCCCAGCGAAGGCCCGCTGTTCGCCGTGGTCTCGCGCCTGGTGTTCCAGAAAGGCCTGGACCTGACCGAGGCAGTGGCGGAATTCATCGTCGAGAACGGCGGCCAGATCGCGATCATCGGCCGCGGCGAACCCGAGGGCGAGCAAGCCATGCGCGACCTGGCCCTGCGCTTTCCCGGTCAGGTGTCGGCACGCATCGGCTTCAATGAAACCGATGCCCGGCGCATGTTCGCCGGCAGCGACTTCCTGCTGATGCCTTCGCGCTATGAGCCTTGCGGCTTGAGCCAGATGTACGCGCAACGCTTCGGCTCGCTGCCGGTGGCGCGCAAGACCGGCGGCCTGGCGGACACCATCGAGGACGGCATGACCGGCTTTCTGTTCGAGGAATCGAGCGCCGAGAGCTACCGCGAAGCCCTGGCCCGCGCCTTCTATGTGTTCGGCAAGCCGGAGCTGCTTAACGCCATGCGTTGCCGCGCCATGACCCAACCGTTCAACTGGTCGCAAGCTGTAGAACCCTACGCCAAGCTTTACGAAAAAATGGTCGATGAAGCCAAAGGCAAATCGGCAAAATACTAAGCACAAGAGGTTTCATCGATGCCGTCACGGGAAACTGAAACCTGGTCTGCCGAAAGAGAGTTGTCCCACGGGGCGGTGATTTTGAAGTCGGGGCTCACGCGCTTTGCGCTTTGGGCACCCGATGCACAGTCGGTCAGCTTGCTGATCGAAGGCCAGGCGCCCCTGGCCATGACCGCCGATGACGAGGGCTGGTACCAGCATCAGCTGCCCTGCCCGGCGGGCACGGCTTATCGTTATGAGATCGACGGCCACCTGCAGGTCCCGGATCCTGCCTCCCGCGCTCAGCAAAGCGATGTCCACTCGCCAAGCCTGGTGGTGGATGATCAGTATCCCTGGCAACAGATCGGCTGGCACGGTCGGCCGTGGCACGAGGCAGTGATATACGAGCTGCACGTAGGTGCCATGGGCGGCTTCGCGGGGGTCGAAAAACACCTGGCGCGCCTCGCCGCCCTGGGGATCACTGCGATCGAATTGATGCCCATCGCCGAGTTCCCAGGCGATCGCAACTGGGGCTACGACGGCGTGCTGCCCTACGCCCCGGAAGCTTCCTACGGCACCCCGGCCGAGCTCAAGCACCTGATCGATACGGCCCATGGTCACGGCCTGATGGTGATCCTCGACGTGGTCTACAACCACTTCGGCCCTGACGGCAACTACCTGCACGCCTACGCCAAACGCTTCTTCAACGAAGACAAGCACACGCCTTGGGGCGCAGCCATCGACTTCAGCCAGCCAGCGGTGCGTGACTACTTCATCGACAATGCGCTGATGTGGATTCACGAATACCGCTTCGACGGCCTGCGCTTCGACGCCGTGCACGCCATCGAAAGCCCGGACTTCCTGCAGGCCATGGCCAAGCGCATTCGCCAGTCGCTGGAGCCGCGCCGCCACGTGTATCTGAATCTGGAAAACGAACACAACCAGGCGCACTTGCTCAAGCAGGGCTACGACGCCCAGTGGAACGATGACGGCCATAACGCCCTGCACGTGCTGCTGACCGGCGAGACCGAGGCCTATTACGAAGACTACAAGGACCAGACCACCGAAAAACTCGCGCGCTGCCTGGGTGAAGGCTTCGTCTACCAAGGCCAGGTCAACCGCCATGGTGAAGCGCGCGGCGAGCCCAGCGGCCATCTGTGGCCGGGGGCTTTCGTGTTGTTCTTGCAGAATCACGACCAGATCGGCAACCGCGCCTTCGGCGAACGCCTGAGCCAGCTGTGCAGCGAACCGGCTCTGCGCGCTGCTACCACCTTGCTGTTGCTGTCGCCGATGATTCCGCTGATGTTCATGGGCGACGAGTGGGCGGCCAAAGAGCCGTTCCTGTTCTTCACCAGTCACCATGGCGAACTTGCCGATGCCGTGCGCGAAGGCCGACGTAACGAATTCAAGGCGTTCAGCGTATTTGCCGACCCGCACAAGCGCGAAACCATCCCCGACCCGAACGCAGAAAAGACCTTCGAAGACTCCCGCCCCGATTTCGCCAGCTTTCCCGCTCATCAGCATGGCCCCTGGGTCGAGCTGTACCGTGAATTGCTGACCTGGCGTCGCCGCGAGATCTTCCCGCGGCTGTCGGGGGCGCGTTCTCTGGGCGCCGAAGTGCTGGCCGACAAGGCCATTACCGCGCGCTGGAAAATGGGCGACGGCATGGAGCTGCGCATCGACCTCAACCTCGGCGATCAAACCCTCGAGGTTGAACTGCCGGATGCCAGCCTGCGCCTGTTCGACAGCCGCCTGCAGCCGGACAACAACCGCAAGCTAACCCCGTACACCACCCTGGTCAGCCTCATCCCCGCCTCAGACGCGGTAGTTCAAGGAGCAGGAGGCAAACCATGAGCGATTCACTTCACACCCTGGCCGCCAAGGCCGGTCTAGCCGTGCATTGGGTCGATGCCAACGGCAATGACCAAATCGTCCAGCCGGATGCCCTGCGCAAGGTCCTGGCCGGCCTCGGCCATCCTGCCGAGAGCGATGCGGACATCGCCGACAGCCTGGCGGCCCTGGAAAACGCCCACGACGCCCAGCACCTGCCGCCGCTGCTGACGGTGGACCACGGCCAGGCGCTGGACCTGAAAAAATACTTCGCCGCCCACAGCCCATGCCGTATCGAGCTCGAAGACGGCGCCACCCTGGACATTCGCCTGGATGACCAGGGCGCCCTGCCGGGCATGGTCCCGGTCGGCTATCAGTCGGTCACCATCGATGGTCGCCAGTTCACCCTGGCCGTGGCGCCCAGTCGCTGCTACAGCGTCGGCGACGCGCTGGGCACCGAAACGCCACGCGCCTGGGGCCTGGGCGTGCAGCTGTATTCCCTGCGCCGCGCCGGTGACGGCGGCTTCGGCGATACCCAGGCGCTCGAGCACTTGGCCCGCAGTGCCGGCGAGCGTGGCGCCGATGCCTTGGCGATCAGCCCGATGCACGCCATGTTCAGCAGCGACAACCATCGCTACAGTCCTTATTCGCCGTCGAGCCGCTTGTTTCTCAACAGCCTCTACGCCGCCCCCGGCACCATCCTCGGCGAGCGCGCGGTACGCAGCGCGATCGAGGCGGCGGGCCTGGGCAAGACCCTTGAGGAACTGGAATCCCTGGCGCTGATCGATTGGCCTGCTGCCGCTGACGCCAAGCAACGCCTGCTGCGCGCTCTGTATGACGGTTTCAGCGCGGGCGATCACCCGCTGCAAGGCGACCTCAGCAGCTTCCGCCATGCCGGCGGCGAAGCGCTGGAAAACCACTGCCGCTTCGAAGCCTTGCAGGCCGAGTGTGCGCGCCAGGGTGAACCGCAGGACTGGCGCCAATGGCCCGAGCAGTGGCGAGACCCGCGCAGCCCGGCCATTGCCACCTTCGCCGACGAGCACAAGGAAGAAGTCGGCTACTACGCCTTCTGTCAGTGGCTGATCGCCCGCAGTCTGGAGCGCGCGCAAACGGCCGCGCGCAGCAGCGGCATGCGCATCGGCCTGGTCGCTGATCTCGCCGTGGGTGCCGACGGTGCCGGCAGCCAGGCCTGGAGCCGCCAGGACGAACTGCTTTCGGCGCTGACCGTCGGCGCGCCGCCGGACATCCTCAACCGGGCCGGACAGGGCTGGGGCATCTCCGCCTTCTCTCCTGAAGGCCTGCAACGCAGCGGTTTTCGTGCCTTCATTGAAATGCTGCGGGCCAACTTCGCCCATGCCGGCGGTCTGCGCATCGACCATATCCTCGGCCTGCAGCGTCTGTGGGTCATCCCGCAAGGCGAGTCGCCGCCCAATGGCGCCTACCTGCACTACCCGCTCGACGACATGCTGCGCCTGCTGTCGCTGGAATCGCACCGCCACCAGGCCATCGTCCTCGGTGAAGACCTGGGCACAGTGCCCGACGGCCTGCGGGAAAAACTCGCGGCGCGGCAGATTCTCGGGATGCGCGTGCTGCTGTTCGAACAACACCACACTGGTCACTTCAAATCGCTGATGGAATGGCCCGACAACGCTCTGGCTACTACCAGTACCCATGACCTGTCGCCACTG
Source organism: Pseudomonas sp. GW821-FHT01A09 (assembly GCF_058986725.1). Classification (NCBI taxonomy): domain Bacteria; kingdom Pseudomonadati; phylum Pseudomonadota; class Gammaproteobacteria; order Pseudomonadales; family Pseudomonadaceae; genus Pseudomonas; species Pseudomonas sp. GW821-FHT01A09. The sequence continues at coordinate 47,759 of NZ_JBYSWB010000027.1, read as the reverse complement.
AACGGCTGGTGGCGGGCCAATGACATCGACTGGAACAACCGCCTGAACCTGATTGATGCCCATGCTGAAAAACAGTGGCGCGAATCACGCGAACATGAACGCCGTGGCCTGCGCCAGATGCTGGAACAGGACCCGGTCAACTTTCAGGGCGAGGGTGAAGAAGCCGATCAACTGATCGACGCCAGCGTGCGCTTTCTGGGCCATACTCGCGCGCCTCTGGTGCTGCTGCCCCTGGAAGATGCCTTGGGTACGGTCGAGGCGCCCAACCTGCCCGGCACTACGGACAGCCACCCCAACTGGCGGCGGCGCTTCAGTGCTCCGGCCCAGGATCTGCTGGACGATACCGACGCCGCCCGGCGCCTTGAACTGCTTGCAACTGCCCGTCAACAATCCAATGAGCGTGACCGATGATCCCCCTGACAGCCAGCCTGCGGTTGCAGTTTCACAAAGACTTTACCCTCGACGATGCGGTGCCATTGGTGCCGTACTTTGCTGAGCTGGGCATTACCCACGTGTATGCCTCGCCGCTGCTCAAGGCCCGGCCGGGGTCGATGCACGGCTACGACGTGGTCGACCCGACCACGGTCAATCCGGAACTCGGCGGCGAAGACGCACTGCGCCGCCTGGTAGCGGCCCTGCGCGAACAGCGCATGGGCCTGATCCTCGATATCGTCTCCAACCACATGGCCGTCGGCGGCCCGCACAATCCGTGGTGGCTCGATTTGCTGGAATGGGGACGGCGCAGCCCTTACGCGGAGTTCTTCGACATTCAGTGGCACTCCCCGGATCCACTGCTCGAGGGGCAATTGCTGCTGCCCTTCCTGGGCAGCGATTACGGTGTGGCGCTGCGTGACGGCACCCTGGTGCTGCACTTCGACGCCGAACGCGGCAGCTTCTTCGTCGAGCACTACGAGCACATCTTCCCCATCTGCCCACCGGACTACGCCGGGTTGTTGATCGCCACCGGCAACGAAGCGCTGGCCGAACTGGGCGCGCGCTTCGCGGCCTTGGCGCAGCATCCGCAGGGCTACGCACAGGCCAAGGTGCTGCGTCAGGAACTGGCGCGTCAGGCCGCAGTTGCCGAGGTCGGCGCGGCTATCGCCGACACCTTGAAGCTGTACGACTCGACCACCGAAGAAGGCTTCCAGCGCCTGCACCGGCTGCTGGAAAAACAGCACTATCGCCTGGCCAGCTGGCGCACCGCGGCGGACGACATCAACTGGCGGCGGTTCTTCGACATCAATGAACTGGGCGGCTTGCGAGTCGAGCGCGCGGCGGTGTTCGAAGCCACCCACAGCAAGATTTTCGAACTGATCGAGCAAGGCCTGGTGGATGGTTTGCGTATCGACCATATCGATGGCCTGGCCGACCCGCGCGGCTACAGCCGCAAACTGCGTCGCCGCGTCGCCGGCCTGCTGTCACAGCGCCCCGCAGATGCTGCGGTGGAGCACTTCCCGATCTATGTAGAGAAGATCCTCGGTGCCGGCGAGCAACTGCACAGCGATTGGACGGTCGACGGCACCACTGGTTACGAGTTCATGAATCAGGTGTCGCTGCTGCAGCACGATCCACGGGGCAAGGACGCACTGATCGAGCTTTGGGAGAAAGTCAGCGGCCGCACCGGCGACTTTGCCGAAGAGGCGCGCGCCGGTCGCCATCTGGTGCTCAACGGGACCTTGGCCGGCGATTTCGAAGCGGTGTCCCAGGCGCTGTTGCGGGTCGCGCGCAACGACGTGATGAGCCGCGACCTCACCCTCGGCGCGATCCGCCGGGCGTTGCAGGAGCTGATCGTGCACTTCCAGGTGTACCGTACGTATATCAGTGCCTGCGGGCGCCCCGCCGAAGACGAAGGATTCTTCCAGCATGCCATCGAGCAAGCCCGCGCCCAGCTCAACGAAGGCGACTGGCCGGTGCTCGACTACCTGCAACGCTGGTTCGGCGGCGAGCCCATGCGTCACATGCCGCCAGGCCGCGCGCGCAAGGCGCTCAAACATGCCAATGTGCGCTTCCAGCAATTGACCTCGCCGGCCGCCGCCAAGGCCGTCGAAGACACGGCGTTCTACCGCAGCGCAGTGTTGCTGTCGCGCAATGACGTGGGCTTCGATCCCGAACAATTCAGCGCCCCGGCCGAGGACTTTCACCAGGCCAGTCTGCAGCGTCTGGAACGCTTCCCGAGCAACCTGCTCGCCACCGCCACCCACGACCACAAACGCGGCGAGGACACTCGCACGCGCCTGGCCGTGCTGAGCGAACGCAGTGCCTGGTACGCCGCCCATGTCACCCATTGGATGGCACTGGCGCAGCCATGGCGCGGTGAATTCGCCGATGCTGCGGCGCCCACCGGCGGCGATGAAGCCATGCTTTATCAAGCCTTGATCGGCGCCTGGCCGCTAGGCCTCGAAGCAGAGGATCGGGAAGGCTTGCAGGCACTGTTCGAGCGCGTCGCGCAGTGGCAGCAGAAGGCCCTGCGCGAGGCCAAATTGTTGAGCAGCTGGAGCGCCCCCAACGAGCCTTACGAAAAACTATGCCGTGAGTTTCTGGAGAAACTACTGCTCAGTGAGGACGCACTGCCACTGCGTCAATCGCTCGCTTCGCTGGTGCGCCAGATCGCTCCGGCCGGCGCCCTCAACAGTTTGGCGCAAAGCTTGCTGCGCATGACCGTACCCGGCGTTCCGGATCTGTATCAGGGTGCCGAGTATTGGGACTTCAGCCTGGTCGACCCGGACAACCGGCGCCCGGTGGACTACGCTGCACGGGAGCGGTCGTTGCACGATGCCAGCGCTCTGGACTCACTGTTGGCGCATTGGCAGGACGGTCGCATCAAGCAGGGGCTGGTCGCCCGCACCTTGCAAACGAGGGCTGCACATGCCGAGTTGTTTCTGCACGGAGATTACCAACCACTCGAGGTGGTCGGTGAACACGCCAACAAAGTGCTGGCCTTCGCCCGCACCACGGCGACGCAAATGGCGGTGGTGATTGTGCCACGCCTGTGCAGCGACCTGCTGGGCGATGCCGACAGCCCGTTGATCGATAGCCAGAAATGGGGAGACACCCATGTCAAGCTACCTAACCACTCTTGCCTGCCTAATTTGAAGGGACTTTTTTCCGACTCCGCAGTCACACCACAGGAAGCATTGCGGTTGAGCACTGCGCTGAAAGATTTTCCCGTCAATCTCTACGTACAAAGTGACCAGTGATCAGGAGCGTTTAAATGAGTGTCGACGACAAACGTATTAAAGAATTTGCTTATCAGATCTGGGAGTCCGAAGGTAAACCGCACGGTCATGAAGACCGTCACTGGGAGATGGCGCGCAAGCTCGCCGAAGCCGAAGCACTGGCGCCAAGCAAGCCGTCAAGCCGCAAGTCTGCCGCGGCCAAGTCAGGCAAGGCCGAGAAGCCGGTAGCGGCCGCGAAACCAGCCGCGGAAAAATCAGCGTCCCCAGCCAAGCCGGTCGCCAGCAAACCGCCGAAGCCAGCGGCCAAGTCGGCACCCAAGCCCGCGGTCAAATCGGCCCCTGAGCCCGCCGCCGACAAGGCGCCACCCGAGCCCGCTGGCAAATCCGCACCCAAGCCGGTTGCCAGCAAGCCCACCCCGGTCAAGGCGTCCAAGCCACCGGTGGCAAAACCTGCGACAGCTCCCAAACCTGCCGCAACGAAAAAACCCAGCGCAGCGAAAAAGCCGCCAGCCAACTGATTGCCCGGCGCCCGCTCCGCTCACTCCAAGGCTGGCCGCCCAGACGGCCAGCCCGATACCCGGACTCCCCGCGTGCGAGCCCGCAGGCTCCCTTCACGCCCCCGCTTTGCCCGTTGCTGCCAACGCCCCATGTCCCCTGTAGCGCCGTTCTGCACCCCGCGCATTCGGTACGAACCCAGCCCACCAAGGATCAATCATGAGCCGGCAAAAGAAGCCTCAGCCTACCCCTCAAGCCGAACCCTCGCGAATCCGCGAAGGCCTGCCCTTCCCACTTGGCGCCACCTGGGATGGCCTGGGCGTCAATTTCGCGCTGTTCTCGGCCAACGCGACCAAGGTCGAGCTCTGCTTGTTCGACCCCGCCACCGAGGAGGAGATCGAGCGCATCGAATTGCCGGAATACACCGACGAGATCTACCATGGCTACCTGCCCGACGCCCACCCAGGGCTGATCTACGGCTATCGCGTGTACGGACCGTACGACCCGGAAAACGGCCACCGCTTCAACCACAACAAGCTGCTGATCGATCCTTATGCCAAGCAGCTGGTGGGCCAGCTGAAGTGGTCCGAGGCGTTGTTCGGCTACACCATCGGCCACCCCGATGGCGACCTCAGCTTCGATGACCGCGACAGCGCGCCCTTCGTGCCCAAGAGCAAGGTCATCGACCCCGCCTACACCTGGGGCCGCGATCAACGGGTCAGCGTGCCATGGGACAAGACCATCATCTACGAAGCCCACGCCAAGGGCCTGAGCATGCGCCACCCGGCGGTCCCGGACGCGGTGCGTGGCACCTTCGCCGGCATGATGGTGCCCGAAGTGGTCGATCACATCCGCCAGCTCGGCGTGTCCTCGGTGGAGCTGCTGCCCATTCACGCCTTCGTCAACGATCAGCACTTGCTGCAAAAAGGCCTCAACAACTACTGGGGCTACAACAGCATCGCCTTCTTTGCCCCGCACCCGCGCTATCTGGCCAGCGGCAAGATCGCCGAGTTCAAGGAGATGGTCGCCCATTACCATGACGCCGGGCTGGAGATCATCCTCGACGTGGTCTACAACCACACCGCCGAGGGCAACGAGCAGGGGCCGACGCTGTCGATGCGCGGTATCGACAACGCCTCGTACTACCGCCTGCAGCCCGACAACAAGCGCTTCTACATCAACGATTCCGGCACCGGCAACACCTTGGACCTGAGCCACCCATGCGTGCTGCAGATGGTCACCGACTCGCTGCGCTACTGGGCCACGGAGATGCATGTGGACGGTTTTCGCTTCGACCTGGCGACCATCCTCGGCCGCTACCACGAGGGCTTCGACGAGCGCCACAGCTTCCTGGTGGCCTGCCGCCAGGACCCGGTCCTGCGCTCGGTCAAGCTCATCGCCGAGCCCTGGGATTGCGGCCCCGGCGGCTATCAGGTCGGCGGTTTCGCCCCAGGCTGGGCCGAGTGGAACGATCGTTTTCGCGACACCGTGCGGGCGTTCTGGAAAGGCGATGACGGCCAGCTAGCCGATTTTGCCGGGCGCATGACCGGCTCCGGCGAACTGTTCAACCAACGCGGTCGGCGGCCCTATACCTCAGTCAACTTCGTCACCGCCCACGACGGCTTCACCATGAAGGACCTGGTGTCCTACAACGACAAGCACAACGAAGAGAACGACGAGAACAATCAGGACGGCACCAACAACAACGTGTCGTGGAACCACGGCGTCGAGGGCCCGACTGGTGATCGCGCGATCATCGACCTGCGCCTGCGTCAGATGCGCAACTTTTTCGCCACGCTGCTATTTGCCCAGGGCACGCCGATGATCGTCGCCGGCGACGAGTTCGCCCGTACCCAGAACGGCAACAACAATGCCTACTGCCAGGACAGCGAAACCGGCTGGATCAACTGGGCGCTGGATCAGGACGGCGCCGACCTGCTGCGCTTCGTGCGGCGCCTGATCAAGTTGCGGCTCAAGTACCCGATCCTGCGCCGCAACCGGTTTCTGGTGGGGACCTATAACGAGGCCATCGGCGTCAAGGACGTCACCTGGCTCGACCCCCACGGCAACGAGATGACTACCGAACAGTGGGAAGAAGGCCATGGCCGCTCGGTAGGCATGCTGCTGGACGGCCGCGCGCAACCCAGCGGCATTCGCAAGCCCGGCGCGGACATCACCTTGCTGGTGATCGTCAACGCTCACCACGACGTGGTCAACTACACCCTGCCGCAGGTGCCGGAGGGTGAGTACTGGAACTGCGTGGTCGACACCAACCGCCCGGAACTGCGCGAGCACGAGCGGCTGGATTTCGGCAGCGAGTTCATGGTTACCGGGCGCTCCACGCTGTTGTTCGAATTGCATCGGGATGAGCAGGATTGAACATGGCCTGCTTATCCCTGTAGCGAGGGGGCTTGCCCCCGACTGGGCAGGTCAACCACCTTGTTGGCGCTGACACGATTGATCGGGGGCAAGCCCCCTCGCTACAGGGCGGAAGATATATTCGGGATGAGCAGACACAGGGAACTGCGCCATGGATAATCAGGTCGCAATTAAGACAGGCAGTACCTTACCAAGGAGCAACCGTGTCGACCGATCCCGCAGGCAGTGCCCTCAGTGACCTTGACGCTCTACCGGAGCGCGAGGTGCACCGATTACGGGTGTTGACCGTCAACACCCACAAGGGATTCACCGCCTTCAACCGCCGTTTCATCCTTCCGGAGCTGCGCGAAGCCGTGCGCAGCACATCTGCCGATATCGTTTTCTTGCAGGAAGTTCTCGGCGGTCACGATCGCCATGCCTCCAAGTTCGCCAACTGGCCGGAGATGTCGCAGTACGAGTTCCTGGCCGACAGCATGTGGAGCGACTTCGCCTACGGGCGCAACGCCGTCTATCCGGACGGCCACCACGGCAACGCCTTGTTATCCAAATACCCGATCCTGCATTACCGCAATCTCGACGTGTCCATCACCGGGCCCGAGCGCCGCGGTCTGCTGCACTGCGTATTGCAGGTACCCGGACACGACGAAGTGCACGCGATCTGCGTGCACCTGTCGTTGCTGGAAAGTCATCGGCAAAAGCAGTTGATCCTGCTGCGCCAGTTGCTCGATTCACTGCCGGCCCATGCACCGGTGATCATCGCCGGCGACTTCAACGACTGGCAGCTGCGCGGCAACAGCACGTTGTGCAAGCACGATGGCCTGCACGAGGTGTTCGAGCGTCATCATGGCCTGCTGGCCAAGACCTATCCTGCGCGCTTCCCGTTGCTGCGCCTGGACCGCATCTACCTGCGCAACGCCACCAGTCATCAACCGGTGATCCTCGGCAACAAGCCCTGGAGTCACCTGTCCGATCACTTGCCGCTGTCGGTGGAAGTGCATCTCTGAATCGCACGATCAGGTAGTGAGGGGGCTTGCCCCCGACTGCGATAGATCAGGCACAACGAGGTGCCCTGATCCGGCGCAATCGGGGGCAAGCCCCCTCGCTACAGCGGGTTGCGTTACTGCCTTGGCTTGAGCACCAAGACGCCCAAAGGCGGCAGGTTCAGCGACACCGACCGCGACTGACCATGGGCTTCGATCTCCTCGCTGTCCACGCCTCCGCCATTGCCGAAGTTCGACCCGGCATACAGCTCCGCATCGCTGTTCAGCACCTCGTCCCAATGCTCGCCGAACGGCACGCCGATCCGATAGCCTTCGCGGGGTACCGGGGTGAAGTTGGCGACCACCAGCAACGGCTGGCCCTCTTTGCTCCAGCGAATCCAGGCATACACGCTGTTGGTCGCGTCGTCACCGATCACCCACTGGAAGCCCTGGGGCTTGCAGTCCTGCTCGTACAGCGCAGGCTCGGAGCGATACAGACGGTTGAGGTCGGCTACCAGCGTCTGCACGCCCTTGTGCTCGGAATACTCGGTCAGGTACCAGTCCAGCTGGTGATCGTGGTTCCACTCGCGCCACTGGCCAAACTCGCAGCCCATGAACAGCAGCTTCTTGCCCGGATGCGCCCACATGAACGTCAGGTAGGCGCGCAGGTTGGCGAATTTCTGCCAGCGATCGCCGGGCATCTTGTCGATCAGCGAATGCTTGCCGTGCACCACTTCGTCGTGGGAGATCGGCAGGATGAAATGCTCGGAATACGCATACATCAGGCCGAAACTCAGCTCGTGGTGGTGGTGATTGCGGTGGATCGGATCGTTCTGGATGTAATGCAGCGTGTCGTGCATCCAGCCCATGTTCCACTTGTAAGTGAAGCCCAGCCCACCGGACTGGGTCGACTGGCTGACGCCAGGCCAGGCGGTTGACTCCTCGGCGATCACTAGAGCCCCCGGCGCTTCCAATGCCACCACGTCGTTGAGGTGACGCAGGAAGTCGATGGCTTCAAGGTTCTCGCGGCCGCCGTAGCGGTTGGGCACCCACTCACCGGCCTTGCGCGAGTAGTCGCGGTAGAGCATCGAAGCCACCGCGTCGACGCGCAAGCCGTCGATATGGAAATGCTTGAGCCAGTGCAGCGCCGACGCCAGCATGAAGCTGTGCACCTCGGTGCGCCCGAGGTTGTAGATCAGCGTGTCCCAGTCCTGATGGAAGCCTTCGAGCGGGTTGTCGTATTCGTACAGCGCCGTGCCGTCGAAACGGGCCAGGCCGTGGGTATCGGTCGGGAAGTGCGCGGGCACCCAGTCGAGGATCACGCCGATGCCGGCCTGATGGCAGCGGTCGACGAATTCGGCGAACTGCTGCGGCGTGCCGTAACGGGCGGTCGGGGCGAACTGCGCGAGCAACTGATAGCCCCAGGAACCGCCGAAGGGGTGTTCCATGATCGGCATCAGCTCGATATGGGTGAAACCCATCTTCTCGATGTAAGGGATCAGCCGGTCGGCCAGCTCGTGCCAGGTGTAATTGCGCACCACTTCACCGGCATCGTCGGTCTCGACCATCCACGAGCCCGCGTGCAACTCATAGATCGACAGCGGCGCACTGGTGCTGTGGCGCTGCTCGCGACCTTCGAGCCAGGCTTGGTCACCCCAGGCATGGTCGAGCGGCTTGCCGACCAGCGAGCCGGTGGCGGGCGGCAGCTCGGTGGCCAAGGCGACCGGGTCAGCCTTGAGCGGCAGAATGCCGTGGGCACCGAGGATCTCGTACTTGTAGCCATCGCCAGGTTGCACCCCGGGAATGAAGATTTCCCAGACGCCAGAGGGGTAGCGCACCCGCATCGGGTGCCGGCGGCCATCCCAGCCGTTGAAATCCCCGACCACCGAGACGCGCTTGGCGTTGGGCGCCCACACGGCAAAGCGCACGCCATCGACGCCGTCGATGTTCATCACCTGCGCGCCGAAGACGCTGCTCAGATCACGGTGATTACCCTCGGCGAACAGGTACAGGTCCATCTCGCCCAGCAATGCGCCGAAGCTGTAGGGATCGGCGTTGGTGTATTCACCGCCGGCCCATTGCACCTTGAGCCGATAGGGCTGGCGCGACGGCATATGACCGGTGAAGAAACCCGGCACGTCGTAATGCTGCTCGAGCTTGACCAGCGCTTCGTCATGATCCTTGGCCAACACCTCCACCGACAACGCATTGGGCAGGTAGGCGCGGATGTATTGCCCGTCGCCACCATCGCTGTGGGGGCCAAGAATCGAGAACGGATCACGGTGATCGGCGCGTATCAGCGCTTCAATATCGGCCTTGGACGGTATGGCACCGTGCTGGCTCTGTTGCTGTTGCGCACTCATGACTCTTCTCCCCTTGTACTCAAGAGCCCGAACAGACCATGCAAAGGCACGGCCAGCCAGCCCGGACGATTCTCCGCTTCATAAGCGATTTCATAGGCAGCCTTTTCGAGGCTGAACAATTCCAGTGCCGCGCGCTCGCCTGCCGGGTTTTCCCAGGCATGGGCGAGGTCAGCGGTAGCCGTGCGGTAGGCCTCGATGAACGCGTGCCGCGATTCATGCAGATAACGCTTGGCCACGCGCTGCCTGGCCTGCGCCGCCTCCGGCGAGGCGTCCACGCTTTGGGCGTTGCGCACCGCCATGGCGGCGGCGTAGTCGAACGAACGCAGCACGCCACTGACATCCTTGAACGGGCTGTACTTGCCGCGCCGCTCTTCCAGCGGCCGCGCTGGCTCGCCCTCGAAGTCGATCAGGTAGGCATCGCCCTGCACCACAAGCACCTGGCCCAGGTGCAAGTCACCATGCACGCGCATGATCAAGCCACCGGTGGCCTGCTGGCTGAGCGTATCGACGTGGCTGAGCAGCGATTTGCGCTGGCTCAACAGATCGGCGACCAGCGTGCGGTTTTCGTCATCGAGGTTGCCTTTGTGTTGTTCGAGCAGTTGCAGTGCACGTTCGACCTGCGCCTTGATGCTTTTGCTCCATGCCTGGGCATCCTTCTTTTTGCTCGGCGCAGCGCGGAAGTCGGCATTGTCGGTGGGTGCGGCCAGCACCTTGTGCATTTCGCCCAGGCGCTTGCCCAGCATGCCGGCGAAGTCCGCCAGCTCCACCAGTGCGTTGTAGTGCTGATCCTGATCCGAACGGGCACTGGCCATCTCGTCGCGAACCGCGCGCTCGAGGTTGTTCTGGGTCCATTCCCAGGCGTCGCCCTGATTGGCCAGAAAGCCCTGGGCGATCATCAACAGGTGCGGCAGGCCATTGCCATCGACCCGTTGCACCGAACCCAGCAAGGGCGAAATGTTCTTGTAGCCGGCGCTGGTCAGGAAGGCGCCCATTTCCAGTTCCGGGTGGATGCCACCACTGACCTTGCGGATCATCTTCAGCACCATGGCCCCACCGATGACCACCGAGCTGTTGGATTGCTCGGCGGACAGATAGCGGATCTGCGCGTCGCTGCCCAGATTCAGGCGCGTGAGCTCGGCGGTCGGCTCGAAACGCAGCTCGCCCTCGCTGCACGCCAGCGTCTGGCTGCCCTGCACCGCCGCCAGCACCGAACGAATAAAGGTCTCGAGCGCGAAGGCATCGGTGATCAAGCCCACCTGACGGCCGCGACGCACCCGCGACAGCGCCAATTGCTGAGGCAACGCGCTGGCGATCTGATCGTCGCCGAGCAGACCGAAGGGGAACTGGTAGCGGCTGACCACACCGCCACTGGTGACTTCGATTTCGCTGAGCAGCACCGGCGCCTGGGGCGTACCGAAGCGCACGCCGTAGGCGATGTGCACCTTGTCGATGGCGCTGTCCTTGCCGGCGAACCAGCGGCGCTTGGGCAGGTACTGGGTAAGCGCGGTGTTTTCCAGCGACTCGCGCGACGGCGATTCGAGCAGTTCTTCCATGCGCTTTTTCAGCACCAGGGTGAGGAAATCCGGCAGGCTTTGGGCCGGTTCAACGTGCCAGCTGGGCATTTGATTCTCCGAGGCCAGTAGAAACCAGTAGAACCCGTAAGGGGCCAGGGTGAGCAGGAAGTTGAGCTGCCCGATCGGCGGGAACGCCGCGCCGCCGAGCATTTCCACCGGGACCATGCCGGCATAGGCGGACAGATCCAATTCAGCGGCCTGGGCCGCGCGCGAGACGTTGGCCACGCAGAGGATGATCTCGGTCTTGCCCTCGGCGTTGGTGTACTCGCGCAGATAAGCGAGGATGCGCCGGTTGCTCGGCGAAAGCATTTTCAAGGTGCCGCGGCCAAAGGCCTTTTGCTGCTTGCGCACGGCGAGCATGCGCCGCGTCCAGTTGAGCAGCGAGTGCGGATCGCTGGCCTGGGTTTCGACGTTGACCGACTGATAGCCATACAGCGAATCCATGATCGGTGGCAGTACCAGACTCGCGGGATCGGCGCGCGAAAAACCACCGTTACGGTCGATCGACCACTGCATGGGCGTGCGCACACCGTCGCGGTCACCCAGGTAGATATTGTCGCCCATGCCGATTTCGTCGCCGTAATACAGGGTCGGCGTGCCGGGCATCGACAGCAGCAGGCTGTTGAGCAGCTCGACCCGTCGGCGGTCACGCTCTAGCAATGGCGCCAGGCGCCGACGAATGCCGAGATTGATGCGCGCGCGGCTGTCGGCGGCGTAGTAGTTCCACAGGTAGTCGCGCTCCTTGTCGGTGACCATCTCCAGGGTCAACTCGTCATGGTTGCGCAAGAAGATCGCCCATTGGCAGTTGGCGGGGATCTCCGGGGTCTGGCGCAGGATGTCGGTGATTGGAAAGCGGTCTTCCTGAGCCACGGCCATGTACATGCGCGGCATCAACGGGAAGTGGAAGGCCATGTGGCATTCGTCGCCGTTCGGGCCCTTGGCGTCGCCAAAATACAGCTGGGTATCTTCGGGCCATTGATTGGCTTCGGCCAGCAGCATGCGATCCGGGTAGTTGGCGTCGATCTCGGCGCGGATCTGCTTGAGCACCGCATGGGTCTCGGGCAGGTTCTCGTTGTTGGTGCCGTCACGCTCGATCAGGTACGGGATGGCGTCCAGACGCAAGCCATCGATGCCCAGGTCGAGCCAGTAGCGCATCACCCCGATCACCGCCTTCATCACCTGCGGGTTGTCGAAGTTGAGGTCCGGCTGGTGCGAATAGAAGCGGTGCCAGAAGTACTGGCCGGCGACTGGGTCCCAGGTCCAGTTGGATTTTTCGGTGTCCAGGAAGATGATCCGCGTGCCGTCGTACTTGGCGTCGCTGTCGGACCAGACATAGAAATCCCGTGCCTTGGAACCGGCCTTGGCGTGACGCGCGCGCTGAAACCAGGGGTGCTGGTCCGAGGTGTGGTTGATGACCAGTTCGGTGATCACCCGCAGGCCGCGCCGATGCGCCTCGGCGATAAACCGCTTGGCGTCATGCATGGTGCCGTAATCGGGGTGCACCGCCTTGTATTCGGCGATGTCATAGCCGTCATCGCGCCGTGGCGAGGGATAGAACGGCAGGAGCCAGATGGTATTGACCCCCAGTTCGGCGATGTAATCGAGCTTGGCGATGAGGCCGGGAAAATCGCCGATGCCGTCATTGTTGGAGTCGAAAAAGGACTTCACGTGCACTTGATAGATGACCGCATCCTTGTACCAGAGCGGGTCTTCGATGAACTTGGCTGCCTTAGGTTTTCTGGCCATGCAGCTGATTCCTTGTTGAGGAGCTCTTGTTATGAGGCGGCCGCATCGTCTTGCGCGGCCGCGCCGATAGGCTTACAGCTCGCGGGCGATGCGCCAGATACCGAAGGACTGGTAGGCAGGGTCCAGACGCATGAATTGGGTTTTGCCGTACCAGGTCCAGGTGTGCCCGGTCATCAGATCGGTCCCCGAGGTCGCGGCATCGTCATCCAGGCCCAGCTCCCACAGCGGCAGTTCGAAGTTGGCTTCCTGGGCGTTGTAAGGGTCGAGATTGACCGCCACCAGAATGTAGTTCTGCCGATCCGCAGTGCGTTTGGCGAAGTACAGAATGTTGTCGTTCCAGCAGTTGAAAAACGCCACGCCCAGGTGCGTCTGCAACGCCGGATTGAGGCGGCGGATGCGATTGAGTTGAGCGATCTCGGCGATGATGTTGCCCGGCGCGGTGTAGTCCCGTGGGCGAATCTCGTATTTCTCCGAGTCCAGATATTCTTCCTTGCCGGGGATGGGCGCCGACTCGCACAGCTCGAAGCCCGAGTACATCCCCCACAGACCCGAGCCCATGGTCGCCAGCGCGGCGCGGATGAGAAAGCCCGCGCGCCCCGATTCGTGCAGGAAGAACGGGTTGATGTCCGGGGTGTTGACGAAAAAGTTGGGGCGATAGCAATGGGACCACGGCGCCTCGTTGAGCTCGCTGAAATACGCCTGCAGCTCGGCCTTGGTGTTGCGCCAGGTGAAGTAGGTGTAGCTCTGGCTGTACCCGACCTTGCCCAGCCGCGCCATCATTGCCGGCTTGGTGAAGGCCTCGGCGAGGAACATGACGTCCGGGTCCTTGCTGCGGATATCTTCGATCAGCCATTGCCAGAACGGCAGCGGCTTGGTGTGCGGGTTGTCGACCCTGAAGATCTTCACGCCCTCCTCGACCCAGCTCCATACCACATCGCGCAGCGCCAGCCACAGGCTCGGCACGGCATCGGCGGCGTAGAAGTCGACATTGACGATGTCCTGGTATTTCTTCGGCGGGTTCTCGGCGTAGCGGATGGTGCCGTCCGGGCGCCAGGAGAACCAGCCTGGATGTTCCTTGAGCCAGAGATGGTCCTGGGAACACTGGATGGCGAAATCCAGGGCGATTTCCAGGCCATGCTCGGCGGCTGCCTTGACCAGGTTGCGGAAGTCCTCGCGGCTACCCAGTTGCGGGTGAATCGCTTCGTGACCGCCGTCGGCGCTGCCGATCGCATAGGGGCTGCCGACATCATCGGGGCCGGCGGTCAGGGAGTTGTTGGGGCCCTTGCGGTGGGCACGGCCGATCGGATGGATGGGCGGGAAGTACAGCACGTCGAAGCCCATGTCGCGGATCATCGGCAGGCGCTTGTGCACGTCGTTGAAAGTGCCGTGGCGGGCCTTGTCGTCGGTGATCGAGCGCGGGAACAGCTCGTACCAGCTGGCGAATTCGGCCAGTTGGCGCTCCACTTCCACCGGGTATTCCGGGCTGCGGGTGAGAAACGCGCGGTGGTCGGCGCGGGCCATCAGGGCGCTGGTGTCAGCTTGCAGCAGCAAGGACACGCGCTGGTCCTCGTTGAGCTCATGGAGGCTGTCGTGCAGGGCTTGCAAGGCGTGCTTGAGATCGCCCTCGCTGCGTTCGGCGGCACGTTGCAGATGCACACGGCCCTCTTCCAGCTCCAGACCGATGGCGACGCCGGCGGCGTATTTTTTCTCCAGCTCGTAGCGGTAACTGGCGAACTGATCGATCCAGGCCTCGACGCAATAAACGTAGCGGCCGATGGCGTCGACGCTGAATGCCCCGGCAAAGCTGTCGTTGCCCAGCTCGGTCAGGGCGCTGGTCCGCCATTCTTCGCCATCCACCCGCCGCACGCGCAAGCGCACCGCCAGCTTGTCATGGCCGTCGGCGTAGACCTTGGTCGTCACCGCGACTTGGCGGCCGACCAGGGTCTTGACGGCGAATACGCCGTCGTCGATCACCGGTTGGGTATTTTCGATCACGATTCGCGGCAACAGCAGGGCCTGGGACAGGCTCAATACATGCTCGGCGTTATCTTGGACTTGGCCTTCGCGGCCGGATTCGAAAGGTTCATCAGACGTCATCGAGCCTAGCTCCTTATCACGCCCCGTGGACGTTGCGGATGATGCTGCTGGAAGAGTGGTGCTGTGCGACTGTTTGTCGCCTAGGGTTGGGAGCCGAGGCGTGAGGCAAAAGTTCAGACGCAATCAACCGCCGCAGGGCGGGATCGAAAAAAAGAATCAATCCCGCTGCCCGCGGTCCAGATACTTGAATGCGTTGTTTTCGACGCCAGCTGTTGCACATGAGCGAGGTCAGGACCATGAACATTCCCATTCCCGCTGAAACCCCGGATCCCAATATCGACGAGCCCAATCTGCCGCCTACGGTGCCGGATGAGGATCCCGACAACCCCGACGGCGTGCCGGTCAAGCCCACCGTGCCACCTACCCCAGTGGGTGACCCGCCCAGCGAGGAACCGCCGGCGGCCTTGTGAGCATAGATAGGGAAGCGGGCCCCGTTGGCTTTTAATCAGGCTGCGGGGCCTTTTTGTGGCTCCCGGGTTTCGGTCAGTAGCCAGCTACCTATTGCCGCGACAATATCGCCTGTTGCAGCGGTCACGAAGAAGTGTTCGATGATCGCGCAAAAACCCTCCAGCGCCCGTTGACTGGGCCCTTCGCCGCTGTTAAAAATGTACCACCCAGTTAGTTTTTGCGCGAAACGGGAGCCAGTAGGAAAAGCCTTTTTCTGCTAGCTTTACAAGACGCAACAGCAACGGCCAAGGCTTGATAATAAAAACAACGGAGACCAACATGGCTAGCCATGACACTCATTCGCATGACAGTAAGCAGACGAAAAAGGCAACCGCCAGCGGTTGGGTAGGCTCGGCCCTCGAGTACTACGACTTCTTCATCTATGCGCAGGCCGCTGCGCTGATCTTCCCGCAAATCTTCTTCCCCAACTCAGATCCCAAGATTGCCATCGTCGCATCGCTGGCAACCTACGGCGTGGGCTACGTTGCGCGTCCTATCGGCGCCTTCTTCCTCGGCCACTGGGGTGACACCAAAGGCCGCAAGAACGTCCTGCTGCTGTGCATGTTCCTGATGGGCTTCGCCACCATGGCGGTCGGCCTGCTGCCGACCTACAGCCAGGTCGGGGTGTGGGCACCGATTATGCTGGTGGTCCTGCGCCTGATCCAGGGCTTCGCGGTGGCCGGTGAGATATCCGGAGCGAGTTCGATGATCTTGGAACATGCGCCCTTCGGCAGACGCGGTTACTACGCTAGCTACACCCTGCAGGGCGTACAGGCCGGGCAGATTTTTGCCGCTGCGATCTTCCTGCCGCTGGCCTACTTCATGCCGGACGACATGTTCAACACCTGGGGCTGGCGCATCCCGTTCCTGCTCAGCGCTATCGTGCTGGTAGCGGGCTACATCATCCGCCGCACGGTGGAAGAAACCCCGGCCTTCGCCAACGTCGAAGCCAAACAGGAACTGACCAAGTCGCCGATTGCCGAAGCCTTCCAGAAAAACTGGCAGAACATGGGCCTGGTAACCTGCATGGCGCTGATGAACGTGATCCCGGTGGTCGCGACTATCTTCGGGGCGGCATACGCGGTGCAGCCGGCCTACGGCATCGGCTTCGCGAAGAGCGTGTATCTGTGGATTCCGGTGGTGGGCAACATCGTCGCGGTGCTGGTGATCCCGTTCGTGGGCAACTGGTCGGACAAGATCGGCCGTCGTCCGATGATCATCGGCGGGGCGCTGGGTTCGGGCCTGCTCTCGTTCGGTTATCTGTATGCCATCAGCGTGCATAACGTGCCGCTGGCCTTCGCCATGTCGCTGCTGATGTGGGGCGTGGTCTATCAGGGCTACAACGCGGTGTTCCCTAGCTTCTACCCGGAGCTGTTCCAGACTCGCTACCGCGTATCGGCCATGGCCATCTCGCAGAACGTCGGCACCATGATCACCGCTCTGCTGCCAGCGCTGTTCGCCGCCGTCGCCCCGCCCGGCTCGGACAACATTCCGATGACGGTTGGCCTGATCGCCTTCGGTATCACCTGCGTCGCCGCACTGGCTGCCTTTACCGCCAAGGAAACCTATCGGATTCCCATGAGCGAACTGGGCAAGCGAGACGCCGTACCGGTGCAGAAAAAGGACTATGACGTGCAACGCATGTCGGCTGCGGCCAAGCCTTGAGCTGATGGCTGATACAAAAAAACCGGCGCCCGCGCCGGTTTTTTTATGCCTGTCCCTGTAGCGAGGGGGCTTGCCCCCGAAAGATCGTACCAACGACATCCATTCAGCTGACACACCTTTTCGGGGGCAAGCCCCCTCGCTACAGGTCAGCGACCGCCTGCCAGGTCGATGAAGGTCCCGGTCACATAACTGGACAACTCGCTGCTGAGCCAGACGATCGCCTCGGCGACTTCGTCCGGACGCCCGCCGCGGCCCATGGGCAGTGCCGACTCCTGCTTGGTCACGCGATTGGCATCGCCGCTCAGGGAGTGGAAATCGGTGTGGATATAGCCAGGGCGCACGGCATTGACGCGGATGCCCTCGCTGGCCAGCTCCTTGGACAGGCCGATGGTGAAGGTGTCCAGCGCGCCCTTGGACGCGGCGTAATCGACGTATTCGTTAGCCGCGCCCAGCCTGGCCGCTGCCGACGACACATTGACGATGGTGCCGCCGGAGCCGCCATGCAGCGTCGACATGCGATGGATCGCGTGCTTGGCGCAGAGCATCGGCCCGACGATGTTGTTCTTCATCATCTTCAGCAGGCGAAACTCGGACATCTCCTCGACCCGCGATTGCTCGGCGATGGTCGCGGCGTTGTTGACCAGCGCCGTCACCGCGCCCAGCTCGGTATCGACGCGGTGGAACAGGCGAATGACCTCGTCCTCGTTACTGGCGTCGGCGCGCACCGCGATACCATGCACACCACAGGCCCGGACCTCGGCCAGCACACGCATCGCCGACTCCTCGTCGGACAGGTAGTTGATGCACACGCGATAGCCCTGTCGGGCCGCCAGCAGCGCCGTCGCAGCGCCGATGCCGCGACTGCCGCCAGTAATGACAATGACCTTGGCCATGGACCTTTCGTCTCTCCAGAAGTGTTTGGTTGCCCATCAGTGCATTCGGGCAGCGGCGGGCTGGCCGAATGATATCAAGCTATGACGGCTTTGGCCTTCTGAATATCAGCCATGAATGCCTGGGCCGGTAATGGATGGCCGAGCAGGAAGCCTTGCAAGGCATCACAGCCCAGGCGCGTGAGGAAGTCCTGCTGCTGGTCGGTTTCCACTCCTTCGGCGACGATCCGCAGGCCGAGTGCCTGGCCCAGGGCGACGATCGCCGAAACGATCGCGGCGTCGTCACTGTCCTGCTGCAGGTCGCGAACGAAACCGCGATCGATCTTCAGCTCGTTGGCGGGCAGACGCTTGAGGTACATGAGGCTCGAATAGCCAGTACCAAAGTCGTCGATGGACAGGTCGACGCCCATGTCCGATAGCTGCTGCAGGACGCCCATGCTCGCATCGGCATCGCTCATGGCCGTGGTTTCGGTGATCTCCAGCGTCAGATTGCTGGCCGGCAACCGATGCAGCGCAAGCGCCTTGGCCACGCTGTCGACCAGGCCGGCATGGCAGAACTGCAGCGCCGAGAGGTTGACCGCGATGCGCCATTGGCTGAAGCCCTCCGCGAGCCACAGCGCCATCTGCCGGCAGGCTTCGTTCAGCACCCATTCGCCAATGGGGATGATCAGCCCGGTCTTTTCCGCCAGCTCGATGAAGCTTGCCGGCAACAGCAGGCCCCGCTGCGGATGCTCCCAGCGCAGCAAGGCCTCGGCGCCCACCGCAGCACCGCTGGCGGCGTCGAACTTGGGCTGGTAGAACAGGCGCAACTGGCTCAGCTCGATGGCTACCCGCAACTCCTGCAACAACTGCAGCTGCTTGCGCGCATCGGTGTTCATGGAGGCGTCGAAAAAACAGTAGCCATTTTTGCCGACGCTCTTGGCGTGGTACATCGCAGCGTCGGCGTTCATCAGCAACTGGTGCTGATCCTCCCCGCCCCCGGGGTAGAGGGTGATGCCGATACTGGCGGAGATCTGCACGTCGTGACCGCTGACGCTGAACATCTGCGCCAACCGGGTGACCTGATCGGCCGCCACCGCCAGCGCATCGCTGGGCTCGTGCAGGGCCACCAGCAGCACGAACTCGTCACCGCCGATCCGCGCCAGGGTGTCATGCCCATGCAGGCCGACCCGCAGACGCTGCGCCACCGCCCGCAGCAGCTCGTCGCCGACGTGGTGGCCGAACGCATCGTTGACCGGCTTGAAGCCATCGAGATCGATGAACATCAACGCAAAGCAGCCATGACCGTCCAGTACGTTCTGGATCGCCTGACCGATGCGGTCGGACAGCAGCATGCGGTTAGGCAGGCCGGTGAGGTTGTCGTGCAAGGCCAACTGGGTAAGCTCCTGATTGGCCTGTTGCAAAGACAGCGCTAGCTGCGCGGTACGCGACTCCATGCGCGCATCCAGCACCGAAGTGATCAGCGCGATGCTCAACACCGCCAAGGTGGTGATCAACACTAGATACGCCAGGCCGTCACCGGTCAGCCCGCCTGGCAAGGCGCCGCAGTGGCTGCCCTCGGGGAACCGCGCTGCGGCCATGCCGGTGTAATGCATGCCGACAATGGCCACCCCCATGATCACCGCCGCGCCGCCGCGGATCAGCCGTACATAAGGCGTGTGGCGGCGCAGGCGGAAGGCGATCATCAACGCCGCCGCAGCCGCACCGACGGCAATCAGCAAGGAGGCGCCGAACAGATAAGGGTCGTAGTCGATGCCCGGCGCCATGCGCAGGGCGGCCATGCCGGTGTAGTGCATGGCGGCGATGCCTCCGCCCATGGCCAGCGCGCCGACGGCCAGGCGCCCCATGGGCAGGGACGGCCGGCTGACCAGCAACAGGGCAAAACCCGAAGAGGCCAAGGCGATCACAAAAGACAACAGGGTGAGCGTCAGGTCGTAACCCAGCGCCAAGGGCAACTGGAAGGCGAGCATGCCGATGAAGTGCATCGACCACACGCCGATACCCATGGCCAGGCTGCCTCCCGCCATCCAGCCCAGCACTGCCCGACCGCGCGCGGTGGCGATGCGGCCGACCATGTCCAGCGCGGTATAGGACGCCAGAATGGCCACACAAAGCGAAATGGCCACCAACGAAGGCGAATAACTTCCTGTCAGAAAACTACCAATGGGCATGAGCACTCTCGAAACCGCTACAGAAGCTCCAGAGATCGCATGCCGTGGCGGATGGCCTGACGGCCGAGGCGCGTGCGCTGATTCAGAACCGATTCAGCAGCTGACTCGCAAGCAGTGGCGCCGACGACTGGAAGCAACGCTTGCAAAAGACGCTGTACAGGTCTGCGTATCGCTGGAAAGCAGCAGTCTAGCCTGTTGCAGCCTGAACCGTTAATGGCCTTTTCAGATCATCGTCATTATTGCGTACTACTTTTGTATAGCTGCGTATCAAAAGCCGAACAGGGTCACCGCACCGTCGCGCAGAATGGCCTGGCGCTGGCGCGGCCAGGGCACCAACTGCTGCAACAGGTCGAACTGCGAGGCATAGCTGACCTGATCCTCGAACTGGGTGTGCGGCCAGTCGCTGCCCCACATCAGGCGATCGGTGCCGAAGCTCTCGATCAACAGCGGGATCGCCGCGCGGGCGAATTCCAGGTTCTCGCGGTCAGTGCCGCCCAGACGATAGACCCCGGAGATCTTCACCCATACATCCCCGCCCCCCAGCTCCAGCAAGCGCTTGAAGGTCGGATGCGTCACGCCGAACGCCGCATGGGGGCGCCCGAAGTGATCGACCACGACCTTGACCCCATAGGGCTTGAGCGCGGTCACCAGGGCCGGAATGTCTTCGATCTGCCGATGCAGTTCGACGTGCCAGCCCAGCGCGGCGACCTGCTCCAGCAACGGCCGCCATTCGGCGCTGCTCAAGTCCGGCAGGCTTTTGCCCATCAGGTTCAAGCGAATCCCTACCACCCCCAGACGCGCCATGCGTTGCAACTGTGCGTGGCTGACATCCGGATCCACCACCGCCACCCCACGCAGGCGCTCAGGCGCCAGCATCAACGCCTCGAGCAGATAGGAGTTGTCGCTGCCCAGAAAGCTCGGCTGCACCAGCACGCCATGGCTCACGCCCTGGGCGTCCAGCAAGGCGCGCCAGTCCTGCAAGGTGGCGTCGTATTGCGGGGTGTAGCGACGCTCGCCGGCAAACGCCAGGGCCTGGGTGAAGACGTGGGCGTGCGCATCGACGCCGCTGATAGGCAAAATAGTGTCCATGGATCTCATCTGGGTAAAGGGGCGGCACGTTCAGGGCATGCCGCAGGTTCAATAGTGATCAAGCCCGGCTGGTGGCCGCCGTAGTTGATGCTTGGGCGGTGGCCGGCATCTCGGTGTCCAGGTTGCGTCCGCGGGTCTCCGGCAATGCCAGGGCAGCGATCACCGCCACGCCATAGGCGATCCCGGCATCGATGCCGATGGCCGAGCCCAGCGACATGTGCTCGCTCATGTGGCCGACCATGAACGGGAACACCGCCGACAGCACTCGGCCGAAGTTGTAGCAGAAGCCGACGCCGGCGCCGCGCACGTCGGCCGGGTACAGTTCGTTGAACAGCGAGCCCAGGCTGGCCGGGATGCCGGCGGCGAAAAAGCCCAGCGGGAAGCCCAGGAACAGCATCGCCGTATTGCTCAGGTCCATGAACACGTAGGCCTGCACCGTGGCCACGCAGCAGAACGCGAAGAGGATGATGTTCTTGCGCCGGCCGATCTTGTCGACCATGAAGCCACTGGCCACGCAACCGCAGAAGAACGCGACGATGATCACCGCCAGGTAGCCGCCGGAGTTGAGTACCGACAGGTGTTTCTCGGTCTTCAGGAAGGTCGGCAGCCAGGTCATCACTGCGTGGTAACCACCGTGGGCGCCCAGGCCGAGCAGGCCGCCGAGCAGCGTCACGCGCAGCAGTTGCGGGCGAAAGATGCCAGCCAGCGAAGCGAAGAAGGTCTGCGGGCCGGTCTGGGCCTTTTGCTTGCGCGCGAAGCTCTCTGGCTCAGGCACCTGACGGCGCACGTAGATGATCACCAGCGCCGGCAGCAGCCCGACCACGAACATCACCCGCCAGGCCATGGCCTCGGGCACGAAGGTATAGATGAGGGTGAACAGCCCGACAGCGGCGCCCCAGCCCACTGCCCAGGCGCTTTGCACCGTGCCCATGACCTTGCCGCGGTATTTGGGCTGGATGGCTTCGGCCATCAGCACCGCACCGGCCGCCCATTCACCGCCGATGCCGAAGCCCTGCAGGGCCTTGACCACCAGCAATTGCTCATAGCCGCTGACGAACGCCGAGAGGAAGGTGAACAGCGAGAACCACAGAATCATCCACTGCAGGGTGCGGACTCGGCCATAACGGTCCGACAAGGTCCCGCCGACCCAGCCGCCCAGCGCCGAGGTGATCAAGGTGACGCTGCTGATGGCGCCCGCCTCACCCTTGCTCAAGGCAAAGGCGGCGATCAAGGCCGGAATGGCCAGGCCGAACATCTGAACTTCCAGGGCATCGAGCGCCCAACCGCCGAAGCAGGCCCAGAAGGTTTTGCGCTCACGCGAGGTGACGTCTCGATACCACTTGAACATGATGTTTGTTGTCCTTATCGATGTTGTGTTGGCTGCTGCTGTTGTTCGGTGTTCGCTCAGCGAATCTGCACGCTGTAGCGGAAATGGCTGGCGCGACCATGGGAACGGCGCCACTCCAGGGCGAGTCCGGCGTGATTGCGCGCCAGGCGCTCGATCACCACCACCGGGCTACCGGGGCTGATGCCGAGCAGGTTGGCGCGGTGGTCGTCGGCGGCTTCGGCGCCCAGGGTCTCGTCGGCCGAGGCGACGATCTGCCCGCAAAGCTCTTCATAAATGGGGTACAGCAGCGGGCCATGGGCATCGAGGTCGATGCTCAGCAACGCCTTGAAGCGCTCGCGCGGCAGCCAGATGTCTTCGGCCAGCACCGGTTGCTCGTCGAGCAGCCGCAGGCGTTGCAGGCGGATCACCGCAGTGGCCGGGGCCAGGCCAAGGGCGCGGGCGACGTCCGCCGGGGCCTCGAGGGACTGCACCGAGAAGATCTGGCTCTGGGGAATCTGCCGTTCGCCGTCCGGGCTTTGAAAGCGGAAGAAGCGGAACAGCGAGGCGTGAAACTGCGGACGCCGGATAAAAGTGCCGCGGCCTTGCTGACGCTCCAGGATCCGCTCGCCGACCAGCATGTCGATGGCCTTGCGCACCGTGCCTACCGACAGCCCGTACTCGCTGGCCAGCAGTGCCTCGGTAGGAATGGCTTCGCCGGCCCGCCAGCGGTTGTCGGCGATCTGCTGCGCGAGTTGGTCGCGCAGGCGCTGGTAGAGGGGCAGGCGTTCGTCGCTGGAGAGCTGGGTCATGGCGATTCTCGGCTTGGAGCGATTATTGTTATGAGGGCGGTTATCTAGTCATATATATGAATTTCGCGTCAGTATTCTGTTACCGAGCGTTTCCGTCAAGCACCAGATGTCCGGCCCGGATTGGCGGTGATCGTAGGTGTGGTGAGGGGGCTTGCTCCCGATACGGTCTGTCTGCGGCAGTGTTGTGACTGACACTGCGTATCGGGAGCAAGCCCCCTCGCCACAGGGGTGGAGTGCACTACGTAAATATTGCGCAATGAATAATCAATTTTTTATCAGTTCTGGCAATAACCAATCGATAAATTGCATGCCGACAGCAACCTAAGCAATCATATGTGTCCAAATAATTCTAAAATGGCGGCTCGACCCGTATGGATATCTGCGCATGACCACCCTCTCCCCCACTGCCGCGCTCGACACCCGCGACCCCGTCCGCGCCTCGTTGATTTCCGCTCGCATCGACCGCCTGCCGGCCGTGGCGACGATCTGGCGACTGGTGGCGCTGCTATCGATTGGTGGTTTCTTCGAGTTGTATGACTTGTTCCAGACCGCCTACATCAGCCCCGGCCTGATCAAGGAAGGCATTTTCGCTAGCGGAGCCCAGGGTGCTTTCGGCGTGTCCGATCAAGCCGCATTCGCCTCCGCCACCTTCCTGGGTCTGTTTCTGGGCGCCAGCCTGCTGAGCCAATTCGCCGACCGCTTCGGCCGGCGCGCGATCTTCACCTTCGCCCTGTTGTGGTACACCGCAGCGACCGTGCTGATGGGCCTGCAGGACCATGCCATGGGCATCATCGTCTGCCGCTTCCTGGTGGGCATCGGCCTGGGCATCGAGTTGGTCACCATCGACGCTTACCTCTCGGAACTGGTGCCCAAGCGCATGCGCACCTCGGCCTTCGCCTTTGCCTTCTTCATTCAGTTCGCCTCGGTGCCGGCGGTGGCGCTGATGTCCTGGTGGCTGGTGCCGCAGGCGCCGTTCGGGGTGTCCGGCTGGCGCTGGGTGGTGTTCGCCAGCGCGGTGTTCGCGCTGTTCATCTGGTGGCTGCGCAAGCGCCTGCCCGAGTCGCCGCGCTGGCTGGCCCAGCAAGGGCGCCTCGATGAGGCCGATCGGGTGCTGAGCGACATCGAACGGCGTTGCGCCGCCGACTACCGGAAAAAAGCCGATGCACCGCTGCCCGAGCCGGAAGTCGAGCAGGTTCAGGTGGTGAACAGCGGCCGCTTCAGCGATATCTGGCAGCCGCCGTACCGCCGTCGGGCCTTGATGCTGATCGTGTTCAACATCTTTCAGGCCATCGGCTTCTTCGGCTTCGGCAACTGGCTGCCGGCGCTGCTGGCGGGTCAGGGCATGAGCGTGACCCACAGCCTGGGCTACGCCTTCATCATCACCCTCGCCTATCCGCTGGGGCCGTTGCTGTTCGTGCGCGTGGCCAACCGCTTCGAGAACAAATGGCAGATCGTCGGCTCGGCCATCGGCACCATGGTCTTCGGCACCTTGTTCGCGGTGCAGAGTTCACCGCTGGGGCTGGTCGCCTGCGGCGTCGGCGTGACCTTCTGCAACGCCTGGTTGACGTTCAGCTATCACTCCTACCAGTGCGAGATGTTCCCGACTCATATCCGCGCCAGGGCCGTGGGCTTCTGCTACTCGTTCAGTCGCCTGTCGACGGTGTTCAGCAGCCTGATGATCGGCTTCTTCCTGGAGCACTTCGGCACCCCGGGCGTGCTCGCCTTTATCGTCACCAGCATGCTGATCGTGACCTTGACCATCGGCGGCTTCGGGCCTCGTACGCGGAACCTTGCACTGGAAAATATTGCGCACTGATTACCGTTGGTCGGCTGAGTGGACCCTTTACCACCGCTCAGCCGCCCAATGAAAGGTAACGACTTTATCCAGAACAAGGAGACGCACCATGATCAGGAATACTTTGACTCATCTCACCCTGGCCGGCCTGCTCGCACTGACCTCTGGCATGGCGCTCGCTGGCGTCAGCGGCCCAAGCGGAAGCTCGGGGGGCTCCAACGCCACCGGCAGCACCTCGACCATGACGCCGAGCAAAACCAACGATAGCAAGATGACCAAGCACAGTGGCGGCGATGTCACCAGCAAGCACAATGGTGTCGGCACTGCCAAAGGTAAGAGCAATGACGGTGCTGGCTCGCAGCCCGGTGGCGCGGGCAGCAACGGTGCATCCGGATCGGGCGGCGCAGGCGCCGGTGCCGGTGGTGTCGGCAGCGGTGAAGGTGGCGCGGGCACCGTGAAGTAAAACTCACCGTCCCTGTAGCGAGGGGGCTTGCCCCCGAAAATCTGCGCCCCACCCTGGATTTGGGTATGGCTGAAATTTTCGGGGGCAAGCCCCCTCGCTACATTTGCGGATGCGTAAATCAGTAGGTCGCGCGTCCCCCGCTCAGGTCGAACACGAACCCGGTGGTGAAGCTGCACTCGGGCCCGGAAATCCAGGTCACCATGTTGGCGATTTCCTCGATCTGCAGGAATCTGCCCATGGGAATCTTCGCTTTGCTGGCGGTGATGTGTTCCGGGGTCATCTCGGCCATCAGCCCGGTTTCGACCATCGCCGGGGCGATGCAATTGAGCAGTACCCCTTCCTGGGCCAATTCCTTGGCCGCCGACTTGGTAAAGGCAATCACCCCTGCCTTGGCCGCCGAATAGGCCGAAATGTATTGCACGCCATCCTTGCCCGCCATCGAGGCAACGTTGACGATGCGCCCGTATTTGCGTTCGCGCATGTGCGGGATGGCCGTGCGGCAGCAATAGAACACCGCCGTCAGATCGATCGCCAGCACCTGATCCCACGCCTGCACCGGGTATTCCCAGCACGGCGTCACCGGACCATTGATGCCGGCGTTGTTGACCAGAATCTCGACCTGGCCGAGCTGCTCCAGTACCTGAGCAAAGGCCGCCTCCACCGACGCCAGCGAGGCAACGTTGACCGCCTGCAGCAACGCCGGCGTGAAGCCGTTGGCGGCGGCGTCCCAGCCCTCGACCTTGAGGTCCCAGATGACGATACGGGCACCGGCGCGGTGCAGCCGCTGGGCAATGCCCAGGCCGATGCCGCGCATGCCGCCGGTGATAATGGCCGTCTGGCCTTCGAGGTACTGACTCATGGGTTTCTCCTTTCTCAAACTGGGGTGATTTCGGGCAGGCGCTGGATGTCCTTGACCAGAAACAGATAGCAAAGCGCACCGAATACCGTGACCGCCGACACGAACGCCAGCGCCCAGACGAACGAGCCGGTGGCCGAGACGATGATGCCGATGGCCAACGGCGTGACGATGCCGGCAGCGTTGGCGAACAGATTGAACAAGCCGCCGCTCAGACCCAGCAGGCCCTTGGGAGCGATATCGGAGACGATCATCCAGGCCAGCGCCGACATGCCTTGAGCGAAGTAGGCGATGCACAGGATCACCACCACCAGTGCGTCGGACTCGACGTAGTTGGCGGCAACGATTACCGAGGCGGTCAACAGGCCGGTGATCACCGGCAGCTTGCGCGCCACGTTGAGCGATACGCCGCGACGCAGCAGAAAGTCCGACAGCCAGCCACCGAACAGGGTGCCGACCGAGGCGGCGATAAAGGGCAACACGGCGATCAGGCCGACCTTGAGCCACGGCATGTGCCGCTCGGTCACCAGATACGTCGGGAACCAGGTGAGGAAGAACACGTTGGTGGAGTTGCAGGCGAATTGCCCCAGGCAGATGCCGAGCATGTTGCGGTGCTTGAGCAACGCCGGGATCTGCGACCAGGCAAAGCGGGTGGCGCGCTGCGAACCGTCGACCACGCCACCGCCCTCGGCGATGTAGTCCAGCTCGGCGCGGTTGGCGGTCTTCGACTCGTGGGGCTCGTGAAACTTCTTCCACCACACCAACCCGTACAGCACGCCGACGGTACCCACCGCGAACAGCAAAAAGCGCCAGCCATAGGCATGCAGTACCCAGAACAGCAACGGGCTGAGGAAGGCCAGGCCGACGTACTCGGCGAAGGTATAGATGCCCGTGGCCCGCGCCCGCTCCTGCTGCGGGAACCAGGTGGCGACCACGCGGCTGTTGGTCGGGAAGCATGGCGCTTCGGCGGCGCCCACCAGCAGGCGCAGGCCGAGCAGCGAAAACAAGCCTTGCGCCAGGCCTTGCAGGCCGGTGAACAGCGACCACAGCGTCAGTGCCAGCCAGTAGGTGAATTTGGTGCCGAGGCGATCGAGCAGGATGCCGCCGGGGATCTGCGAGGCGGCGTAGGTCCAGGAGAACGCCGAAAACACCAGGCCCATCATCGCCGCATTGAGGCCCAGGTCGGCGCTGATGCTGGGCGCCGCAATGCCCATCACGCTGCGGTCGAGGTAGTTGATCATGGTCCCGCCAGACACCAGCGCGAGGATCATGAAACGGGTACGAGTCCTGGCCGGGGTCAGGGACGCAGCGGCCTTGAAGGGCCCTGCGCCGAGCTTGCTGTCGACACTCATGGGTAGGTTCCTGTTGTTTTTGTAGTGAGGCGTGTTGCACGGACCTTCAGGGTACAAACAACCACCGTGGATGGCTCATACACAGATTGCGCAGACCATAACCGTCGGTAATGGACGCATCGTCAGTCAATCAGCGGAACCCGAACAACCGCCGCGGCGTATCCCACATCACCTGGCGGCGCAGCTGCGGATCGGGCATGAACTGCTCGGCGTACTTGAGCAGCGGCCCGTAGTCGATACGGCTTTGCTCGCGCAGGAACGGCCAGTCCGATCCCCACACGCATGCCTGCGGGCCGAATGCCGCGAGCAAGGCCTGCACGTAGCGGTCGGTCTGCTCGAACAGTCGGTCGATATGGGAAAACTTCTGCATGCCCGAGATCTTCACACAGGCGCGGCCGCTGTCAGCCAGGCGCAACAGGGCGTCGAACCCGGGCTGCCCCAGGCCACGCTCTTGCTGCGGGCGCCCGCAGTGGTCGATCAACAACTGTGGCGTAGTGCGCTCGAGCAACGGCAGCAGTTCGATCAGCTCATCCTGCTTGACCTGAATCTGCGCGAACATTTCCAGCTCGGCGAGCCGGGCAAACAGCCCGTCCACCCCGGCCATCACCGCCGTGCCCTCGCCCGCCGGATTGAACGCCACGCCGACCACTCCGGCTTCTTTCAGCGCTGCAAGTTGCTCAAGGGAAGTTTCGTCCTCCACCACCGCGATGCCCTTGAAGCGCCCCTGTCCTTCGGCCAAGGCATGCAGCAGCAACGAGTTGTCGGTGCGATAGCCGCTGGTGGGCCCGACCAGCAGCGCATGTTGCACGCCATAGGCATCGAGCACCCGCTTGAACTGCGCCAGGGTGCCGATTTCCTGCCCGGCGGGGCGGTACAGCGTTTGCGGGCGATAGGGGAAATGCAGCGGATCGAACAGGTGGTTATGGCAGTCGATCTTCGGTTCGTCAAAAATGCTCATGGCGCCGCTCCCGGGCAGACAGTGGATCGAGGCTTTATTCTTGGACAAATCTTGGGCATCGTAGCCCGGCAAAACCGTTGCCGTCCGAGGGTACAAACTCGCGGCGGACTGCGCTCATATCCAGATAGCGACAACAATAACCGAAGGTTAAGGATCCATGCCCAGCCCTCCCCAGGCCAACGCGGCCCTCGACGCCAGCCCACTGGTATTTAAGCTGCGGCATATGGAAGTGTTCCGCGCGGTCATGCTCACCGGCTCCATCAGTGGCGCGGCGAAGATGCTCTACGTGTCGCAGCCGGCGGTGAGCAAACTGATCGCTTATGTCGAGGGCCGCTTGAACCTGCGCCTGTTCGATCGCCTGAACAATCGCCTGGTGCCCACCGCCGATGCTCACGCCTTGTACCGCGAAGTCGACCGGGTGTATCAGGCGGCCATGGCGGTCAACGAATGTGCCGCAGCGCTGGCCGCCTCGCCCTCGCAGCAACTGCGCATCTGCTGCAGCGCGTCACTGGCCACCGCGGTGCTGCCGGCGGCGCTGGCCGAGGTCAAGCGGGACGTGCCGAGCATGAAGATCCTCTGGCACACCTCGCTGATCGTTGAAATGCCCATCCAGCTATTGAGCAAGAAGGTCGATCTGTCGATCGCGGCGTTGCCGGTGATTCACGACCACCTGTATTCCCGGGCCTTCATGCGTGGCCATATGGTATGCGTGCTGCCCCATGGTCACCCGCTGGCCAGCGAGGCGGCGATTTCCCTGCAGCAGTTGGAGAACGAAGCCTTGATGCTGTTTCGCCCGGATATGCCCTTCGGCAAACTGCTCGCCCAGGCGTTCGAGCGCGCCGGGGTGCAGTTGAGTTCGTTTCTGGACTTCACCAACGCCGTGGAAGCGGCGGCGCTGGTCAAGCAGGGCATGGGCGTGACCATCATCGACGAGTTCGTGGCGGCCGAGAGCGGGCTGGTGGTCAGGCCGCTGGTGGAAGCCATCGAATTCGACATCAGCTTCGTCTATTCCAAGTTCGAGCCGCTGCCCGAATCGGCACTGCGCCTGATGACCGTGCTGCTCGAGCAGGCCAAGCGCCGCGGGCGGCATATCGAGGGGGTGGAGTTGCCGCTGTGACCTGGGGGTTATTGGGTGAACCCTGCCGGCGAAGGGGCCCGCGAAAACACCTACATCAACACATACAACAGCACGATATTGACCACCAGCATCGCCAGCGCCGTCGGCACCTGCACCTTGATCACCGCGTACTTGTCGGGCAGTTCCAGCAAGGCCGAGGGCACCATGTTGTAGTTGGCCGCCATGGGCGTCATCAAGGTGCCGCAATAACCGGAGAACATGCCGATTGCCGCCATCACCGCCGGGTTGGCATGAAACATCCCCACCAGCACCGGTACGCCGATCCCCCCGGTCATCACCGGGAAGGCGGCGAAACCGTTGCCCAGCGCCATGGTGAACAACGCCATGCCGAGCACGTAGACCATCACCGCGACGAGCCGGTAATCCAGGTTGATATAAGCAGTCGCCAGATGCGCCACCGCCTTGCCGACCCCGGCGTCGTTGAACATCAAGCCGAGCATCGCCAACATCTGCGGGAGCACCAACGCCCAGCCCAGCGCCTCGATCAAGCGGCGCGACTCACGCATCGACTGCATCGGCGTGTCCCGGGTCAGCCAGCACGCCAGCACCAGGGCGATCAGGCTGCCGATGCCCAGCGCCACGAAGGTGCTGTTGGCCGGATCGAGCAGAAACAGGTCGCCGATCTTGAACGACTTCAGGCCCATCGCCACCAGCACGGTGATCAGCGGAATCGCCAGCGCCGGAATGAACAGCTTGCTGCCCAGGCGCTTGACGCTGGCCAGACGGCTCTCGCCATCGAGTTCACGATGACTGCCGATCCCGACGCCGCCCATCCCCGCCAACAGCGCCATCACCAGCACGCCGACGCCGACTACCACCGGCGGCAAGCGCTCACCCACCAGAAAGGCAATGGCAAACAGGCCCCAGAACAGTCCGGTGGTCCAACGCTTGGGATGGGCGCGATCAGTGAGGATCATCACCGTGGCGATCGCCAGCATCACACCGGCGAGCCAATACAGGTACTGAATGGAAATGATCATTTGGCGACGACCTCGGCACTGGTGGCAGCTGCGGCAGGCGCCGGCCCGGCCTGCTGTTGGGTGAGATAGCGATCCAGGCGATAGAGCCGCAAGCTATGGATGAAGAACACGCTGATGGCCGTAGGAATACCCCAAAAGGAGATGGCCAGTGGTTCGACGTCGATTCCGGCGCCCAGCAGGAAGGTGTGCATCAATGCGATGGCGCCGAAGGCCACGAAAATGTCTTCACCGAAGAACAGCCCGACGTTGTCCGTGGCTGCGCAGAATGCCAGCAGGCGCTGACGTACCTCCGGTTTCAGTGGCCCGTGACGGCTGACCGCCGCCCCTTCAGCCATGGGCGCCAGCAATGGACGAACCATCTGCGGGTGGCCACCCAGACTGGTCAAGCCCAGCGCGGCGGTGGTTTCACGCACGAACAGATAGGCGATCAGCAAGCGCCCCGCAGTGGCACTGCGAAAACGCGCGATGAATTGCTGGGCATGCACGCGCAGGCCGTGACGCTCCAGCAGGCCGATGACGGCCAGCGGCAGAAGGATGATCAGCGCCAGGGTGCGCGTCTTGATGAAGCCGGTGCCAATGGTCGCCAGGATGGTGTCCAGCGGCATGCTCGCCGCAACGCCCGTGACCACGGCGGCCGCGGCCACCACCAGCATGGGATTGAAACGCAGCACGAAGCCTACGACGATAACCAGCACGCCCAGTAGCGGCCACAGGTTGATTGCAGTTTGCATAGTAATGATCTCCTTGCCTGGTGAAGTCTCACCAGCGGTAGCAGGGATCGGGCCATGCGGCCCGAACGCAGGTGCGGCACGGCCGCGCGGTTACCAGAGCGCCAGGGTGTAGCTCAGGATCAAGCGGTTCTCGTCCAGATCGTTGCCGAAGTTGGAACGCACCGTGGCGTTGCGCCATTTGATCCCGAAGTTCTTCAGCGGCCCGCTTTGCACCACGTAGGCAATGTCCATGTTGCGCTCCCACTCCTTGCCTTCGCCGCCGCTGGCGCGCTCGACGTTGTCGCCGCTGACGTAGCGGGTCATGAAGGTCAGGCCGGGAATGCCGAGCTGGGTGAAATCGTAGTCGTAACGCGCTTGCCAGGAGCGCTCGTGAATGTTGGCGAAGTCGCCGATCTGGATGAAGTTGACCAGATAGGGATCGCTGCCGGTCATGTAGGGGAACGGGCTGTCGCCGTTCATCTTCTGAAAGCCGGCGGCGAAGGCCTGACTGCCGATCTTGTAGGTGAACAAGCCACCCAGCGCCTGGTTGTCGAGGTGCGCGAAGGTGCCGTCGTCGTGGCTGGTGGAAAAACGCAGGTCGGACTTCAGGCTCTGGCCGTTGCCTAGCGCCAGGGTGTGCACCAGGCCGCCGTAGTATTGCTGGTAGATGTTTTCCAGTTTGGCGTAGCGAGCGCTGAGCACCAGGCTCTTGGTGGCCCGGTAGTCACCGCCGCCGAAGCTGAAATCGTTGCTGACGCCGCCAATGCGGTTGGCGCTCATGTCAGTGAAGTCGGTGGAACTGTTGGCCTTGATGCGATCGATATGGCCGCCGATCAGGGTGAAGTTGGCCAGGTCCTGAGAGGTCACCAAGGCACCGCGAAACGTCTGCGGGACCAGCCGCGTATCATTGGACGAGACCACCGGATCACGGAAGAACAGGGTGCCGGCCTTGAATTCGGTCTTGGAGATCCTGGCCTTGGCGGTCAGGCCGAGCTTGCCGTATTGATCCTGGGAGCCGCCGCGCTGATCCGCCGGCAACAGGCCGGTACCGGCATGGCTGTCGCTGGAGTCGAGCTTGTAGCCGACCATGCCCAGCGCATCGACACCAAAGCCGACGACGCCTGGGGTGTAGCCCGACTGCAGATGAAAGATAAAGCCCTGGGCCCATTCATCGGCCTTGTCGCGGGCGCCGCTCTGGCGAAAGTCGCGGTTGAAGTAAAGGTTGCGTAGCTCCACATCCCCTTTGCTGTCGGCGAAAAAATCCGCTTGGGCAACACTGCACAGCGTCAGACCGGCACCACCCAGGGCGGCCAGGCGCATCGATTTACCTAGATTCATGCAATCCATCTCCACAGGGAGCGCGCAGCGGCGGGGCCGACTGTTGGCAGTGCGCGATTGTTTTTATAACCGCTGCTCGCGGGCAACGGCCTTGAAGGTTTGACTGCCCGGGCGGGCGGCGACCTCTCTCTGGGGCGCATTGTTCGAACGCTTTGCGCCAAGCGTCCAACGAGAAAAACCGTGGCTGGCCGATAAGTTTTTTTTGCCGGGCGGTGGCATGCAACCTGCTGTACACGGGCTCATCATTTTGGCCTTCGGCAGCTGTCGGCGGCGAAATGGCAGGCTTCAGGAAGCACCGAAAATGAACATCAAGTTCCTCGAAACATTCGTCTGGGTCGCGCGCTTGAAAAGCTTCAGGCTGACCGCCGAGAAACTCTTCACCACCCAGGCATCCATCTCCAGCCGCGTCGCGGCGCTGGAAGATGAGCTGGGCGCACGGTTGTTTCTGCGAGACTCCAAAGGCGTGGCGCTGACCGCCGAGGGCCAGCGCGTGCTCGAATACGCCGAGCACATGATCGACACCCTGGACAACCTCAAGGCCGCCATCAAGGACCCCAACCAGACCCGCGGGCGCATTCGCATCGGCGCGATGGATACGGTGATACACACCTGGTTGAGTGCCTTGGTAACACGCCTGACCGCCACCTACCCGGCACTGGAGATCGAGATCACCGCCGACACCGCACGCAACTTGTGCGAGCAACTGGAAAAAGGCTATCAGGACATCATTTTCCAGACCGACATGGTGCGCCTCGACACAGTACGCAACGCCCTGCTCGACCGCTTTCCCATGCATTGGGTGGTGGCTCGCGGCTCAGTCTATGATCGCCGGTACGCTTCGTTGAACGAGCTGGCAGACGAGCGCCTGGTGACCTTCTCGCGCAACTCGCGCCCGCATCAGGACCTGCTCAATCTGTTGCACAGCAGCGATGTGCTGAGCACCCGCATCAATTGCGTCAACTCGGCCTCGGCAATCACCCGCCTGATTCGCGACGGCTTCGGCATCGGAGTACTGCCCCTCAAACTGGTGCAGGCGGAAGTGGCCAACGGCAATCTCATGGCGCTGGAAGATGCCCCCGGCCTGCCCGACATGGACATCATCGCGACCTGGCGCACCGGCTCAGGCATCGCCTTGGTCGAAGACATCATTGAAATGGCACAGGACGTTTCGCGCACCTATAAAGGGCATGAGTGAACCATTGCACCAACATCGAGCAGATATAGAGGGTGATCCGACTGGCGCATTCGCGGGCAAGCCTTGCTTCCACAGTGCAAGCTGATCCTGAGACATACACCAGTGGGAGCAAGGCTTGCCCGCGAAGAGGCCATTAGCCCCACCACAATTTTCTACCGACAGCTTTTCTCCCACAGTGCAAGCTGATCCTGAGACATGCACCAGTGGGAGCAAGCTTGCCTGCGAAGAGGCCATTAGCCCCACCACAATTTTCTACCGATCAGCTTTTCTTATGCGCAGGCCCCAGCTTTTATTCATTGACCGGCTCCGTCCCTGCGGAAAACACTCCCTGCATATCCATAAAGATTTCCCTGCCTGAGGACCCCCGCATGAGCCACATCCTACTCAACTGCGACATGGGCGAAAGCTATGGCGCCTGGACCATGGGCCTGGACGCCGAGGTCATGCCGCTGGTCGACTGCGCCAACATCGCCTGTGGCTTCCATGCCGGCGACCCCGGGACCTTGCGCAAGACCGTGGCCATGGCGCTGGAGCACGATGTGCGCATCGGCGCCCACCCGGCCTACCCGGACCTGCTCGGCTTCGGCCGCCGCTCCATGGCCTGCTCGGCGCAGGAAATCGCCGACCTGCTGCACTATCAGATCGGCGCATTGCAGGGCATCTGCACCGCTCAGGGCGGCCGTGTGCAATACGTCAAACCCCACGGCGCGCTGTACAACGACATGATGGCCAACCCGATGGTGCTGCGTGCCGTGGTCACCGCCATCGCTCAGTACGACGAGCAGTTGCCGCTGATGCTGATGTCCACCGCCGACAACAGCGCCGCCGAGGCCATCGCCGCCGAAACCGGCGTACAGCTGTGGTTCGAGACCTTCGCCGACCGCGCCTACGACCGGGCCGGCCATCTGGTCTCGCGGCGCTTGCCAGGAGCCGTGCACCATGATGCCGGCGTCATCGTCGAGCAGGCCAAGACCCTGGCCGGGCAACAACCGCTGCTGGCCAATGACGGCAGCGTGCTGCAACTGCGCACCGACACCCTCTGCGTGCACGGCGACAACCCGCAATCGGTCGCGGCCGTGCAGCGTATCCGTGAAGCCCTGGGACCCCGCGCCTCATGACTCGTTTCACCTATGCCCGCACCCGCACCGGCCAACTGGAAACCGTCGCGGTGGACTGCGTGATGATCCGCCTGTTCGAGCGTATCGAAGAAGACAACGTGCCCTGGCTGCTGGCCGCCGCCGCGCGCTTGCGCGCGGTTTTCGGTGAACGACTGATCGACCTGGTGCCCTCCTACACCACGCTGATGCTGCACTACGACTTGCTGCAACTGGCGCCACGGGAGGCTGCGGCGTCGATCATCGATGCCCTTGCCGACTTGACCCCGGACAGCCAGATCGCTGGCCAATGCCATGAATTGCCAGTGTGGTATCACCCCAGTGTCGGCCCCGAACTGCAACGCCTGGCCAGCGCTGGCGGGTTCGGTATCGATGAAGTGATTCGCCGCCATTGCGCCAAGGCCTATCAAGTGTTCGCCTTGGGCTTCACCCCCGGCTTCGCCTTCATGGGCCTGGTGGAACCGGCCCTGGCCACACCGCGGCTCAATACCCCGCGGCAAAGGATCATGGCCGGCAGCGTCGGCATCGGCGAACGCCAGACCGCCATCTACCCCTCGGTCTCGCCGGGCGGCTGGAACATCCTGGGGCGCTGCCCGACGCCGCTGTTCGACCGCGAGCGCGAAGGCTTCGCCCTCATGCAACCGGGCGACAGCGTGCGCTTCGTGGCCATCGACAAGGCCGAATTCATTCACCTGGGTGGCGACGATACGCCGCTGGAGAGCGCGGCATGAATGGTTTGCAGATCGAAAAAAGCACGCCCCTGTGCCTGCTGCAGGACGGCGGACGCTTCGGCGCGCGCCATCTGGGCGTAACCCAGGGCGGCGCGGCGGACTGGGTATCGATGTCCTGGGCCAACTGGCTGCTGGGCAACAGCGTCGACGCCGCAGTGGTGGAGATCGCGCTGGGTGGTTTCAGCGTGGTCAGCCAGGGTGATTGCACGCTGGCCCTGGCCGGTGCCGACCTCGGCGCCAGCATCGAGGGTCGCCCGCTATTGCCCTGGCGTGCCTTCAACCTGCGCAAGGGCGAGCGCTTGAGCTTCAGCGGTGCGCCGAGCAGTGGTGATGCTCCCGGCGGCGTGCGTGCCTATCTGGCGGCGCCGGGTGGTTTCGCCGCCGACAGCGTACTGGGCAGCCGTTCGACCGTGGCGCGGGATGCCATGGGCGGCTTGCGCGGACAGGGTCAGGCGCTGGCCTGCGGGGAATTGTTGAACGCGGCCGGGCTATCGGGCGTGACTGCCCGAGAGTTGCCCGCGGCGTTTATTCCGCGGTTCGCTGCCCGTCCGGTACTGGACGTAGTGATCGGCGCGCAAATGGCGGCGTTCAGTGGCCAGAGCCTGTTCGATGCCTTCAACAGCGACTGGCAGGTCGATGCCCGCGCCGACCGTATGGGCGTTCGTTTGCTGGGGCCGGTGCTGGAGTATCAGGGCGCGCCGATGATCTCCGAAGGTATTTCCCTGGGTTCGATCCAGGTACCGCCGGATGGCCAGCCGATCGTGCTGGGCAATGACCGCCAGACGATCGGCGGGTATCCGCGACTGGGGGCGTTGACGCCCCTGGCCAGCGCGCGGTTGGCGCAGTGCATGCCGGGGGAGACGTTGCGTTTGAGGGCGACCGTGGCGGATTCGGCGCGGGGTGAGCAGGTGCGGTTCATGGCGCGGTTTGCCTAAAGACCGGCAAGGTTTTTCTCACCCTATATCCGCTATGCTGGGCCCCACAACACCACAACAAAACCTGGCCCTTCAATGCCCATCCCCCGCTACCACGGCTTTGCCCAGGCGCTGCACTGGCTCACCGCCGGTGCCTTGTGCCTGCTCCTGCCCTTCGTCTGGGTAGCCGAAAACTTCCCCCCGGGGCCGATCCGCACCTTGTGGTATCTGGCCCACGAATCCACCGGCATCTCGGTCTTCCTGCTGATACTGCTTCGCCTCACCTGGCGCTGGCGCCACCGGGCACCGCCGTATCCCGGGCATATGGGCTCCGCCCGGCGCTGGATCGCGTCGCTCAATCACGGCTTGCTCTATGGGGTACTGCTGGTGATGCCGGTGACCGGCTACCTGATGGCCGGCAATGGCCAGCCAGTACCCTGGTTTCGGCTGTTCAACCTGCCGGGCTTCGCCAAAAACGAAGCACTGGGGATCGCCGCCGACAGCGTTCATGTCGCGGGTCAATTCGTGCTCTACACCCTGATCATCCTGCACGTCGCCGCCGTCGTCTGGCACGTGGCCGTGCGGCGTGATGGGCTGCTGGAGCGCATGCTGCCCGAGCAAAACAACACGCAAGATATTGCTGCGCAAGAAGTCGAAGAGAAAAAATAAGCGATCGCCGACAAACGGTCTGAAATGATTCAGCCCGCCCTTTCGCTCGGGTGGTATCGCTATCAGCGAAGTTTGCCCCTTGCCATTCGTCGGGGTGATGGCTAAGCGCCAGTGATTTTTCCGGAAGGCCCGAATATATTGGCCTCGCCTGACATCGCAGCCGCAATAGTTACAGGCTTTTTACGTCCCCGGAGCCCTCATGAATTACAACAAATGGTTGACCACCCCAGGTCAACTCATGGATGAGGCGAGTCAAAAGCAAGGATACGCAAACACCACTCGAACCCACGCATGGCAACGCGGTCTTCGCGGTGTGATGATGGCAATCGTCGTTGCAGGCATCAGTGCCTGCTCCAGCAACTACATGATCAAGGCCACCGACGGTACGGTCTACAACACCCAGGGCGCCCCGACGCTGGAAGGTGGGGCGTACAAATTCATTGATGCCAACGGCAAGCAGCAGCAACTCTTCCTGTCGAATGTTTCACAGGTCGAAAAGCGCTAAGCGGTCACGCAGCACACTCAGGGCGCACACCTGCTGAGGTCCTTGAATATAAAAAGCCCCGACAGTGCGAACCGTCGGGGCTTTTGCGTTGCAGCGGGGTGCAGTATCAGCGAATCGGCAGGCCCAGATTGCCGCGCAGGGTGGTGGCCTCGTATTCACGGCGGAATACGCCGCGCTCCTGCAGGATCGGCAGCACCTCTTCATTGAAGCGGCGGAACTGCGCCGGGTGGCTGACAGAAATATTGAAGCCGTCCAGGGCGCGCCCTTCGAACCAACGGATCATCTCGTCGGCGACGGTCTGCGCCGAGCCCACGAACGGCCGCGGCTTCAACTGGCTGACGAACTCGATGGTCTGGCGCAGGCTGTAATCGCGCCCCGCCGCCAGCTCGGTGATGCGCTTGGCACCGGTGTAGAAACTCTTCTTCGCGTATTCCAGCGCTTGCACCGGGAACGGCGCATCCAGATCGTATTGGCGAAAGTCATGCCAGCCGAAGTTGCGGCCGAACTCGCCCAAGGCCAGGTCAAAGTCGTGATCCTGGGCGTGGTAGTGGGCCTCGATCTCCCGGGCGTGGGCATCGGTATCGCCGACGTACACCTGAAAGCCCGGCAGGATGACGATCTGCTCGGGGTCGCGGCCCTGGCGCTCGGCGCGGCTTTTGAGGTCGCGATAAAACGCTTGCCCTTGCTCGAACGTAGCGGCGTGGGTGAACACCGCATCGGCGATGCTCGCCCCCAGATCGCGGCCCTGCTCCGAATCGCCAGCCTGGAAAATCACCGGCTCGCCCTGGGGCGAGCGCTGGATATTCAGCGGCCCGACCACGCTGAAGTGCTCGCCCTTGTGATTGAGCGCGTGCAATTTGCTGCTGTCGAGGAACTGCGCGGTGTCGCGGTCATAGGGGAACGCGTCTTTCTCGTACGACTTCCACAGCCCCTGGACCACGCGCACATGCTCCAGCGCACGGCCGTAGCGAGTGTCGTAGTCGTAGTGTTCGTCCTTGCTGTAATTGCCGGCGGTGCCCGCATCGCCGCTGGTGACCACGTTCCAGCCAGCCCGCCCCTTGCTGATCAAGTCCAGCGAGGCCAGGCGCCGTGCCACGTTGAAGGGCTCGTTGTAGGAGGTGGTCAAGGTGCCCACCAGCCCCAGATGCTGGGTGGCCATGGCCAGCGCCGACAGCAGGGTCAGGGGTTCCAGGCGATTGAGGTAATGGGGCGGCGAGTCCTTGGTGATGAACTGGCTGTCGACCACGAACAACAAATCGTAACGAGCGGCCTCGGCCTGACGGGCTATATCGACGAACCAGTCGATACTGACGCTGGCGTCCACTGGCAGATCCGTATCGAGCCACAGTTTGTGCTGGCCCGGGCCACCGGCGCCATAAGGGACGACGCCGAGTTTGATTTGTCGCTTTGCCATTAGAGGATCTGCCGTTGCCAATTCGAAAATGCATTTTTAGCATTTTCAGTATCATCGACATAAATATCTTTTATCACCCTGTTATTTCTTAAAGTTATAAAAAGACATTTGTCAGCGACGGTTCGCCTTCGGGACGGCAAAGACCGTAATGGCATGTATTGCTCCGGCGTCGAGTCACCCGCGGCAACTCCCCCTGAGGTGCCCCTCCCATATCAGCTCATTACCCTGGACAAATGACCCAAATACCTCCATCGCTGAAACCAGATCCGGACGAGCGCTTGACCGACCGTCAATCCGGCGCTTTGCAATCCTTTGAACTAAGCATGCGCAGGCTGCCTCTGCTGAAGATAACGGCCACCGTCCACAGGCCGTCTCCAGAGGCAACCCGATCATGCGTGCACTGACCTACCACGGCGCCCACAGCGTCAAAGTCGACAACGTCCCGGACCCTGTCATCGAGCAGGCCGACGACCTGATCCTGCGAGTCACCGCCACCGCCATCTGTGGCTCCGACCTGCACCTGTATCGCGGCAAGATTCCCGCCGTCGAACACGGTGATATCTTCGGCCACGAGTTCATGGGCATTGTCGAAGAAGTCGGCAGCGCCGTGACTGCAGTGCAGCCCGGAGACCGCGTGGTGATCCCGTTCGTGATCGCCTGTGGCAGCTGCTTCTTCTGTCAGATGGACCTGTTCGCCGCCTGCGAAACCACCAACACCGGCCGGGGTGCGATCATCAACAAGAAGGCCATCCCGGCGGGTGCGGCGTTGTTCGGCTTCAGCCATCTGTACGGCGGCATCCCCGGTGGCCAGGCCGAATACGTGCGCGTACCCAAGGCCAACACCGGGCCGTTCAAGGTCCCTGGCACCCTGGCCGACGAGAAGGTGCTGTTCCTCTCCGACATCCTGCCCACCGCTTACCAGGCAGTAACCAACACCGGCATCGGCCAAGGCTCGAGCATCGCCATTTTCGGCGCCGGACCAGTAGGGCTGTTGAGCGCGGCGGTGGCGAAAATGCTCGGTGCCGAACGGATCTTCATGGTCGATCATCACCCCTACCGCCTGGCTTACGCACAGCAGACCTATGGGGTGATCCCGATCAATTTCGATGAAGACGGCGACGCAGCCGACACCATCATTCGCCAGACGCCCGGCATGCGCGGCGTCGATGGCGTGGTCGATGCAGTGGGATTCGAGGCCAAGGGCAGCACCACCGAAACCGTGCTCGCCACCCTCAAGCTCGAAGGCAGCAGCGGCAAGGCGTTACGCCAATGCATCGCTGCGGTACGCCGCGGTGGCGTGGTCAGCGTGCCTGGCGTATACGCGGGCTTCATTCACGGCTTCATGTTCGGCGATGCCTTCGACAAGGGCCTGACCTTCAAGATGGGCCAGACCCACGTGCAACGTTATCTGCCCGAGTTGCTGGAACATATCGAGCGCGGCAGCCTGAGCCCGGAGGCGATCATCACCCACCGCATGTCCCTGGAGCAGGCCGCTGAGGGTTACAAGCTGTTCGACAAGAAGCAGGAAGATTGCCGCAAGGTGATACTCACCCCGGGCAGCAGCGATATCGACATTCCGGTGCCCTACGACGATGACCTGACAACCGCCCCCGCGGTGTAAAGCGTGCTGGGGCGTGCCGCGCTTTCGGCACGTCGCAGTACTCAGTGATTCGCTCAGCAGGCAGTCCGTAGCCCGGCGGCGGGTGCGGCCTGGGCTTCATCCCGTGCCGCACATTCGATGACCATGCGCACCCAGTCGCGCACCTGCGCCCAGGACTGCGGGTTGCCCTCGGCGCCGAACAGCCAGCGGGCCATCTCGTCTTCCAGGCCGAAGTACACGCACACCGCGTCCCAGCCCGTGGCCAGCCGCGGTGGATAGCCTGGCTGCAAGGCCGGGGCGCGAGTGCTCGGCTCGAGATCGCGCAGGTTCAAACCGGTGAAGCGGCTGTCGAGGCAGGCGAAGCCCACCGCGCAGCCGGAAGCACCCAATGGATGATCGACATTGGCGATCCACAGGTCCGGCAAAAAGGTCGGCTGGCGCCGGGTCGCGGTAATGAACCCCGGGCGGGAAGCATACCAGCGGCCGGTGGCCAACTCATCGAGCATCTCTGCCATCAGCGACAGTCGTTGCGTATTCATTGGATTCCCCCCGATCCAGACGCTGTAAGCGCAGCGTCTTGAGTTGGATCGGACCGGGGGTTTGGCATTACGTTCAGCAAGTACGATCTCCCTGCGCATGTTTTGCAAGCCAGGTCACGTTTTGCACTCACCGGATGTATGCGGCTTTTAGCGATGGGCGACACGGTTCATGAACCGCGCCCTCACGCTTTGCCGATTGCCAGCTGCCCCGGCAGTGGCCCAGGATGGAAAAAAACATCCCGAGGGCCACCTGCATGTTTGCCGGATTCGAGAAACACCTGCGTCACCTCAACGGCGTCGACATCGCCTACCGCATCGGCGGCAGCGGCCCGGGCTTGCTGCTGTTGCATGGGCACCCGCAGACCCATGTGATCTGGCACAAGGTCGCCGAGCCGCTGGCCGAGCATTTCACCGTGGTGGCCGCCGATCTGCGCGGCTATGGCGACAGCGCCAGGCCGCCAATCAGTGACGGCGCGAGCCATTAAAGCAAGCGAGAAATGGCGCTCGATAACGTCGAGCTGATGCGCTCGCTCGGTTTCGATAGTTTTTCGGTGCTGGCCCACGACCGCGGCGCACGGGTTGCCCATCGCCTGGCGCTTGACCATGGCGCGGCGGTGCAGCGCTTGATGCTGCTGGATATCGCCCCGACCCTGGCGATGTACGAGCAGACCACCGAAGCCTTCGCCCGCGCCTATTGGCACTGGTTCTTCCTGATCCGCCCGACGCCGCTGCCGGAGACGCTGATCGAAGCCGACCCGCAACTGTACCTGCGCAGCGTGATGGGCAGCCGCAGCGCCGGCCTGGCGCCCTTTACCGACGAAGCCTTCGGCGAATACCTGCGTTGCCTGCAGCGCCCCGGCAGCGCGCAATCCATCTGTGAGGACTACCGCGCCAGCGCCGGTATCGACCTGGAGCATGATCGCGCCGATATCGCCGCAGGTCATTCCCTCGACTTGCCATTGCAGGTGCTGTGGGGCCAGGACGGCGCCGTCGGCCGCTGCTTCAAGCCGCTGGAGGAGTGGCGCAAGGTCGCCCTGGACGTACGCGGCAAGGCGCTGCCATGCGGCCATTACGTCGCCGAGGAAGCGCCCGAGTTGCTGCTGGCCGAGGCGTTGGGCTTTTTGCTGTAGACCATTGCCCTTCGGCGCAGGTGTGGGCCTCGGCACCTGCGCCGATGCTATGCTGGCCCCTTGTGCTGCCAGTACCTGCCCGTCATGAACCTCAAGAAAGATACCGCGCCCCTTCCCGAAGACCTGCGGGTATTCCTCACCGTCATCCGCAAGCACGGTTTCGCCGCTGCGGCCGATGAGCTGGGGTTGTCTCCTGCCTATGTCAGCAAACGCATCCAGATTCTCGAGACCACCCTGGGCACGCGTCTGCTGCACCGCACCAGCCGGCGTACCGCCCTCACTGAAGACGGCGAACGGGTGCAGCGCTGGGCGTTGAGGATTCTCGATGACTTCGTGCAGCTGCATGACGAGCTTACCGATGCCCGCGCCCTGCCCAGTGGCCATCTGCATCTGTGCAGCAGCTTCGGCTTTGGGCGCAACCACGTGGCGCCGGCGGTGTCGTTGCTGGCGGCGCAATACCCCGATCTGGAAATCCGCCTGGACCTGTTCGACCGCACGGTAGATATAGTCAACGAAGGCTTCGACCTGGAAATCCGCGTGGGCGATGACATTCCCGGCCAGCACATCGGCCGTCAACTAGTGACCAACCGCCGCGTGCTGTGCGCCGCGCCGGAGTATCTGCAACGCCGCGGCACCCCGCAGACCCTTGCTGAACTGGAGCAGCACGACTGCCTGGTGATCAAGGAGCGGGACAACGCCTTTGGTCTGTGGCAACTGCAACGCGAGGCCATCAGCACCAGCGTACGGGTGCGCGGGCCGCTGTCGTCGAACAACGGCGAAATCGTCCTGCAATGGGCACTGGATGGCCGCGGCGTGTTGTTGCGTTCGCTGTGGGACGTCAAGCCGCTGCTCGCGCAAGGTCGGCTGGTGCAGGTGCTGGCCGATTACAGCCAGCCCGCCAACGTCTGGGCGGTGTACCCGACGCGGCTGGCGTACTCCGGCAAGTTGCGCGCTTGCGTGGAGTTTCTGCAGCAGCATTTCAAGACGCTGTCGATCTGATGGCGCTTTTCTGGGTTCAGGCCAGCCAGGGGTTTGCGGCCAGGTGGCGGCGCTCGAACGCTTGAATCTGTTCGCGTCGCTGCAGGGTGCT
The DNA here is from genome assembly GCF_058986725.1 of Pseudomonas sp. GW821-FHT01A09. Lineage (NCBI taxonomy): Bacteria > Pseudomonadati > Pseudomonadota > Gammaproteobacteria > Pseudomonadales > Pseudomonadaceae > Pseudomonas > Pseudomonas sp. GW821-FHT01A09. The sequence goes on along the minus strand of NZ_JBYSWB010000027.1, from coordinate 4,059 downwards.
GCCAATTGCGTCCAGGCCCAGCAGCAGCGAGGTCTTGCGCAGGGTGTCGATCTGGAAGTCGATGACCTGTTCATTGGCCAGGCGAATCTGCTGCGCCTGGAGATCGACAGCGATGGTCGCCAGCTGCGGCTGGCTCACCGCTTGCCCTAGCTGCTGCGCCACGGCGGCTTCGAGGGTAATCAGCAGTACACCATTGCGCTGGCAGTTGTCGTAGAAAATGCCGGCGAAACTGCTGCCAATCAGGGCGCGAATGCCCATCTGCTGCAAACCCCAGACCGCATGCTCGCGGCTCGAGCCGCAGCCGAAGTTGGGCCCGACCACAAGAAAGCAGGCGCTCTGCCAGGCCGGCTGATTGAGCACGAAGCCAGGATCAGGCCGGCCATCCGGTAAAAAGCGCAGATCGAAGAACAGCCCGCGATCCAGGCCGGTGCGGTCGATGCCCTTGAGAAACTGCTTGGGCATGATCACGTCGGTATCGACGTTGGCGGCGAGGATCGGTGCGGCCTTGCCGCTGACCTGGGTGAAGGGTTGCAGGCTCATGGGCGGGCTCCGGCATGGCGAATATCGGTGAGGTGGCCGGCGATCGCGGCGGCAGCGACCATGGCCGGGCTCATCAGGTGAGTGCGCGCGCCTGCGCCCTGGCGACCTTCGAAGTTGCGGTTGGTGCTGGAGGCACAGCGGTCGCCGGGGGCCAGCACGTCGTCGTTCATGGCCAGGCACATGGAGCAGCCGGACTGGCGCCATTCGAAGCCGGCGTCGATGAAGATGTCCGCCAGCCCCTCGGCCTGGGCCTGCTCGCGCACCTCGGTGGAGCCAGGGACGATGATGGCCCGCACGTGGCTGGCGACCCGCAGGCCCCGCACCACTCGGGCGGCATCACGCAGATCCTCGATGCGCGCGTTGGTGCAGGAACCGATAAAGGCGTGGCTGATGACGATATCGCGCAGCGCCATGCCGGCCTCCAGGCCCATGTACTTTAGGGCGCGGCGCATGTCCTGGCGCAGGATCAGGTCGCTGACCGCTTGCGGGTCCGGCACGCAGGCGCTGATGGGCGCGGCCTGGTCCGGGCTGGTGCCCCAGGTGACCATGGGCTCCAGGGCGCTGGCGTCGAGGGCCACTTCGCGGTCGAATTGTGCGTCGGCATCGCTGTGCAGTTGCTGCCAGCTGGCCAGCGCCTGGGTCCATTGCTCGCCCTTGGGCGCGCGGGGTTTGCCCTTGAGGTAGGCGAAGACCTTTTCATCCGGAGCCATGAAAGCACCGCGCGCCCCCGCCTCCACCGCCATGTTGCAGATGGTCATGCGCGCTTCGACGCTCAGGGCATCAATGGTCGAGCCGCAGAACTCGATGGCGTAGCCGCTGGCACCGGCCGTGCCGATCTGGCGGATCAGCGCCATGATCACGTCCTTGGCGGTGAGGCCTGCGCCAAGCTCGCCATCGACCCGTACGCGCATGCTTTTCAGGCGCTTGTAGACCAGGGTCTGGGAGGCCAGCAGGTGTTCGATTTCCGAGGTACCGATACCGAAACCGAAGGCGCCCAGCGCACCATAGGTGGTGGTGTGGCTGTCACCGGCGGCGATCACCATGCCGGGCAGGACGAAGCCTTGCTCCGGTGCGATCACGTGCTCGATGCCCTGGCGCTTGTCGAGAATGTCGAGCAGTTCGATACCGAAGTCGTGGCAGTTTTCGGCCAGATAGGAGACTTGCCGCGCGCCGCCCGGATCAGGCATCTGCGCGACGCGCTGCGGGGCGGTGGGGTTGACGTGATCGACCACCGCCAGGGCGGTGCCCGGGCGCCAGACTGATCGCTGGGCCGCGCGAAGGCCGCTGAAGGCCTGCGGGCTGGTGTATTCGTTGATCACCTGGCGATCGATATACAGCAGCACGTGGCCCTGATCATCCAGGTCGCACACGCGGTGGGAATCGATGTGTTTGGCGTAGAGCGTTCTGGCGGGGTTCAAGGGGTGGCCCTCAGTGGCGGTCGCGGTCCTCCTATGGTGGGAGAACCCCAGCCCGCCAACAACGGTCACGGGGTGATGGCTGAGAACATGAAATGTGTGGGATCAGTTTCGTGGGGCGGTGGTTGAGCTCTCAATATTGGGGCTGTCGATATCTGGGCTTTCGATATCAGGGCTTTCGATATCAGGAGCTTCGAGGTGGATGCCCAGGCCGCTGCGGCCGGGGGCGATGTGGTCGCGCAAAGTCAGCTCGGGAATGGCGTAGGCGCCGGCGTTCTGCGGCCTGAAGGCGATCGGCGTGGTGGTCGCCAGGCTATCGAGGCGCTCGGCCAGTTCGGCACGGATAGCAGCGAAGCGGGCGTCGTCGACGCGGCTGGTGCGGTAGATCAGGTAGGGCGGCAATACTTCGAAGCCTGGGTAATACAACACCCCGTGGTGAATGGGGTAGAGCAAATCCTCGATCGGGCCGTTGATGCCGCGCGGGCTGTAGTGAGACTGCCAGCCGCCAGCGCTGACGATGAGCATCGCGCGCTTGCCGGCCAGGGTACCCTCACCGTAGCGATCACCCCAGTGCGTGTCGGAATGCTCGCCCACGCCGTAGGCAAAGCCGTAGGCGTACACACGCTCGATCCAGCCTTTGAGGATCGCCGGCATCGTGAACCACCACAGCGGAAATTGCAGGATAACGGTGTCGGCCCAGAGCAGCTTTTGCTGTTCGGCACTGATATCGGCGCGCTGCAGGCCGTTGGCGAAGGCGTGCTTCGAGTCTCGGTCGGGGTAGAAGTGCTGGGGGTCGAGCGGCTCGCGGGTGTCGTCGGCGTTCAGGACCGCTTTCCACTGCATGGCGTACAGGTCGGATACCTGAACCTGGTGGCCAGCCTGTTGCAGATGCTCGACAGCGAAATCCTTGAGGGCGCCGTTCAGGGATTTCGGCTCGGGGTGGGCGTAGACGATAAGAATGTTCATGGCAGGGGCTCCAGTGCCGGATCAAGTGGACACAGCCTAGAGCGCGACGCGCTATATTAGAAATGAATAGCTGATATGGCTGGTATTACGATGACTAATTTACGCAGTGTGGATCTCAATTTGCTGGTCACCTTGGATGCCTTGCTGGCTGACCCCAACGTCACCCGCACCGCCGAGCGGCTGCATCTGTCGCAGCCCTCTGTGAGCGTGCACCTGTCCAAGCTGCGCCATATATTCGGTGACCCGCTGCTGTTGCCGGGGCCACGTGGCATGCGCCCGACCGCTAAGGCCGATGAGTTGCGCGAGCCGTTGAGGCTGGCACTGGAAGCTCTGACTCAGGCCATCGCACCAGCAGGGCCGTTCGATCCGCGGCTGGCCAGCCACACCTGGCGTATTGCGGCCTCGGACAACAGCGCCTCGACCATTTTGCTGCCCGTGCTGGCGGGTCTGCGCGAGGCCGCGCCGAACACCCGTCTGGCGGTGATCGAAAAGGCCCCTTCGCGTATGGCCAAGGACGCCGAGAACGGGCTTATCGATTTGGGTTTTCATACTCGCGATGACGCCCCTGCGGGCTTGCACATGCAGGTGCTGTTCAGCGAGCGCTACGTTCTCGCCGGTCGGGTCGGGCATCCGCAGCTGCGACAGGCGCTCAATCTCGAGCAGTTCTGCCAGCTGGAACACATCGTCGTGTCGCCGGACGGAGGCGGCTTTATCGGCATTACCGACCAGGTGCTGGCCGAGCGCGGCTTAAGTCGCAAGGTGGTGCTGTCGGTACCGCATTTTCTGGTGGTCGCCGCAGCCTTGGCGAGCACCGATCTGGTGGCGTTGCTACCCGCACGTTTGGTAGCGAGCGAACGCGCGCTGCAAGTAATGGAGCCGCCCGTGCCGTTACCTGGTTATGAGATGGCGATGTTCTGGCCAGAACGCCTGCATCGTGATCCGGCGCATCAATGGCTGCGCGGGTTTATCGCGGGAACGGTCTGAAAACGGCGTATGTCGCGAGCCTTGACGTGGTGTAGTGCCGACGCATGCCGTGCGGCGAAAAGACAAAACCCCCACCGGCCTGCGCAGATGGGGGTTTCGGAATTCAATCTTGACGATGACCTACTCTCACATGGGGAAGCCCCACACTACCATC